>JAFYDQ010000047.1 GCA_017544705.1 Lachnospiraceae bacterium
GTGCAGACTTTTTTCTCACAGCCGTCTCTTCCGATATTGCGCACATATCCGCAGGCCGTATCGGCAGCGCGCACCGTCAACAGGATCTCGCAGGCCCGCTTCAGATATCCTGCCCGTTTGTGACTTTCCGGATTATAGATCGCAATGCAGAAGTCCCCCTCCGCCGCACACCGCAACCGCTTTTCGATCACTTCCCAGGGCGTTAACAGATCACTTAAACTGATCACGCAAAAATCATGCGCAAGGGGTGCACCAAGTTCTGCCGCACCACTCAATGCCGCCGTAACACCCGGAATGATCTCCACATTATCAAAGCCTTTTGAAGCTGCGATCTCAAGGAGCGGTGAGGCCATGCCGTAGACCCCTGCATCACCGCTGCAGATCAGTGCGACGCATTTTCCATCCAAGGCAAACTCCACACACTTCTCGCAGCGTTCCGTCTCGCCGCGCATCCCGTTTTCATAGTATTCTTTATCCGGATAAGCATCCCGCACCAGTTCGGTATATGCCTGATAGCCGACAATGATATTACTGCCGGCAAGTGCCTCCCTTGCCTGTGCGGTCATCATCTTTTTATCGCCGGGACCGATCCCGACCACATATATCTTTCCCATTTTCGTTCCTCTCACATTGAAGATCGGCTCATGCCACAGCGCTTTGCGATCGCGATCGTCATGCCGTCCCTGCTTGTCTTTTGCAGGATCAGTTCTGCACCCGCGCCGGCACCGAGCACGGCCGCACGCTCACACACATTGTCCACGCCGACCGTATCCTGTACAAAGGCCGAAGACGTGAATGTTCCTTCCGCCTTCTGAAGCAGCGCGGCATCAAACGATAATACCGGGATCCGATGCCGATCCCGCAACGCTTTGATCGCCGGTTCGTCCTCCTTGGCATCGATCGTACAGACCGCATAGACATCCTGCCATGCGATCCCGTTTTCCTGCAGCGTTTCCGTAACAAAGGCTTCCACGGAAGCACGGTCCTTATTCTTTTTCATGCCCATTCCGACCGTATAAGGCTTTGGAGAAAGCAGCAGCGAATATGCCGCGTCGGTCTCATCCGCCACGATCACATCCACGGGATCCTTCGGCGGATAATCCTTGATGGAGAGCGTCACCTTTTTTTCTTCCAGCGCTTTTACAGAAACTTTTTTGATCCCGTCTTTATTTTTGATCGTAAGCCGGTTTTCAATCGCATAAGTATCTGCAGAAAACGTCTCATGAATATCCGTTGCCGTCGTGATCACCGGAACCGCATCCAGAATATCCGCCAAAATCACGGCAAGCTTCCCTGCCGATCCCGCATGTCCCTATAACAGCGGGATCACAAACTGTCCCATATCATCGATCACAATGACGGGACAGTCCTGCAGTTTATCCTGCGGCAGGCCGGAAAGTGCACGTACGGCGATCCCGCAGGCCCCGACAAAGAGCAGGGCATTGCCGGGCTGAAAGACCGATGCCGCCCACACCGAAACCGGTTGTGTTTTTCCGTCGGTTGCGCTTACGGGATCCATCCCAAACCGGGCCAGGTCCGCATTGATGCGTTGAATGATCTGCGCACCGTCTGCGCTAAAGCTGATTGCCTCGATTTTCATGATTTTGCCTTTCTGAATCCCGTAGAAAACGTCGGATCATACAATTTGGACCTCTCGTAATGACTGTGCTTGATCGCATCTCCGATGAGGACGATCGCAGTCTTTTCGATATTTTCCGAAAGCGCCGCATCGTGCAGCGTGCCGATGGTGCATAGGATCTGCTTTTCTTCTTCCCAGGTCGCCTTATAAACGATCGCAGCCGGTGTATCCGCTTCGTATCCGCCATCGATCAGTTCCTGACTTAACTGCTCCGTCATCCCTGCACTTAAATAGATCGCCATGGAAGCATGATGCGATGCAAGAAACTTCATGTTCTCGCCCTCGGGCACTCCGGTACGACCCGCAAGTCTCGTGATGATGAGGGTCTGGGAAACGCCGGGCAGGGTATATTCCAGGTTCATCCCTGCTGCCGCGCCAAAGCAGGCACTCACGCCGGGACAGGAATCATAGGCGATATCCTGCTCATCCAACACGTCCATCTGCTCTCTGACGGCCCCGTAAATGCTGGGTTCGCCCGTATGCAGCCGCACGACTTCTTTTCCCGCAGACGCCGCTCCTACCATCACATCGCACACTTCATTAAGCGTCATGGTCGCACTGTTATAGATTTCGGCATCCTTTTTGACATATTCCAAAAGCTTGGGATTGACCAGGCTTCCCGCATAAATGATCACATCAGCTGCCTGTAACAGGTTCATCCCGCGTACCGTGATGAGATCGACTGCTCCCGGTCCCGCACCAACAAAATGTATCATAGGAATTCTTCCGCTCCTTCCGTCTGCCCGAGCAGACCGTACTGATTGGCATAGACAATACAGCGGATGTCCATCTCCCCGCCGCCTCTTTTATTCAGGTAATAACCGATCCGCTCCATGATCTGCGCAAAACATGCTTTGTCGATCCCTTCACGGATCAGGATCGCGATGGCTTCTTCCGTTGCAACGCAGTTTAGGATCTCCTGCAACACCTTCGTTTCAGCCCCGCACCGGATCGCCGCAGAAGCCATGAGCTCCATCCGGCAGTCCGCCTCCTTGGAATGCGTATTCATGATGCCGCCGGACACCTTGATCAGCTTCCCGATATGCCCAAGAACCAGCATCTTCCGAAAGCCCACGGACCTTGCCATGTCGATCGTATCCCCGATATAGTTGGCGCATTTTACGGCCCTGTCGAGATCATAGCCGTAATGCTCCTTCATAAAGGAGAACCCATAGTTTCCGGGCGATACCACAGCCGCTTCTCTTCCCATGGCTTTTTGCTGCGTCAGCTCCACACGGATCGTATCCAGAAGCGCTTTCGTGCTCATTGGCTCCACGATCCCCGTAGTCCCGATAATGGAGATGCCGCCCTCGATCCCAAGCCGCGGATTAAAAGTCATGGCCGCAAGCCTTTCTCCGTCCGGCACAAAAATCTCAACAAGAAGGGATCCCGCATGATCGAACAGATCCATAACCTCCGTCACTTCCTGCGTGATCATCTGCCTCGGTACGGAGTTGATCGCAGCGTTCCCGACGGGCTGGTCAAGCCCCGGGCGTGTGATTTTGCCTACCCCTGTACCGCCCGTGATCACAACTCTTTGCGCTGCAGGCTGCTCCATGAAGCTGACCTTTGCATGGACCAGTACGCCGTTTGTGATATCCGGATCATCCCCGGATTCCTTTCTGACAGCGCAACTGACCGCAGACTCGCCGGTTCTGATCTCCTCAATCTTCGGACAGTATTTGTCACCCGTCGGAAGCGTGATCGCGATGTTTGATTTTTCCTTACCCGAAAGAAGCATGTAAGCCGCCGCCTTGGCCGCCGCAGCCGCACAGCTTCCGGTTGTGAATCCGTTCTTCATAAACTGTAGAGCACGGCATTGCAGATCGCCGCCGCAATGTTGCTTCCGCCCTTTCGTCCTTTGTTGATGATGTATGGCACATCCGACCCGAGGATCAGTTCTTTGGCATAAACCACGTTCACGAATCCGACCGGCACGCCGATGATGAATTTGGGCACAAAGCTTCCCTGCCCCATCATCTCATGCAGCCGGATAAGTGCCGTCGGCGCGTTCCCGATCGCAAAGATCACGTCTTTATCAAGTTTTGCCGCCCGCTCCATGGATACGGCAGCTCTCGTGATCCCGCGCTCTTTCGCTTCTTTTGCAACCTCCGGGTCTGCCATGAAGCAGAACGCTTCCCCGCCATATTCCGCCAGTCTTTTCTTATTGATCCCGGCAAGCCCCATGTTCGTGTCCGTAACGATGCAGGCGCCGCCGCGGATCAGGTCCTGCAGGATTGAAACGGCTCCTTTGGAAAACGTAAGCGTTTTCGCATAGTCAAAATCTGCCGATGTATGGATACAGCGCTTGACGATAAACGCCGTCTCTTCCGCAAGTTCAATACCGGCGCTTGCAAGTTCCTGCGTGATGATCTCAAAACTTCGCTGTTCGATTTTTCCGGGTTCAATGTTCTCTATCTGCATAAGATCTTCCTTAAGGCCCCTGCCAGTTTTTCATTGTCCGCATGGTCTCGTACGGCGATCCGGTAGGTTCCCTTTTTCAGGCCGTAAAAATCACTGCACGCGCGGATCAGGATCCCCTGCTGCAACAGTTTCTCATATAAGTCATCCGGTCCCGTAAACAGGAGGTACGGTGCCTGACTTTCATAAACCGTAAGACCGCATTCCCGCAGGGTGGCGCTAAGGTAGGCGCGCTCTGTTTGGATCATGCGAATGCTTTGTTCCGTAAAGTCTGTTTTGCTAAGGACTTCCATGCCTGCCCGGATCGCTTCTTCCGCCACAACAGACAGATTCCACTCGGGAAGTTGTGCAATAAGCCGGCGGATAAAGTCCGGGGGTGCGATCACATATCCTGCGCGGATCCCCGGGATGGCAAAGAGTTTTGTGAGCGAACGGAGAATGATGAGGTTTTCGAATTCTTTGGTAAGCGTATCTGCCCGGTCGCCGGCCGCCTGTCCATTTCCGTTGTCATGCGCTTGATCGGATAGCGGGAAAAAGCTCTCATCCAGGATCACCGCCGTGTGATTTTGCGCTGCTCTGCTAAGCAGTTCTGTAAGCACTTCATCCCGCA
>JAFYDQ010000048.1 GCA_017544705.1 Lachnospiraceae bacterium
ACGTTATAAAAGCTTGCAGTTGCTGTTCCATTCGATACTAAACCTTCCTGCCCAGGAACGTGTCATTCACGCTCTCAACTCGTTACTTTTAACATTATAAGCAGAATTTTAGAGAAAAGCAATCGCAAATTTTGCCCATTTTTAGCCATTCTTTGCATTCTTTGGCACAAAAATACAACATGTCGGTTTGCGCAAATTTTCGCATCACAACATGTTGTAAAAAAATCGTAAAAAAATTATTTTTTTTGTAATCATTTTCGGTAAAAATATTAACATAATCAGCAAAAATCGCATTTTTATGAAAACTTTTTATCGAAACCGATTACCGACCGTCAAACTGACGCGCAGTCTATCCAAGCGTTGCCCGGTAGGTCATCAGCCCCGCGATTGTCTTGGCGTCCACGATCTCGCCCTTTGTCACCTTTTGCGTCAGTTCGTCGATCGTATAGGCTTCCACATTGATGTACTCGTCATCATCCAGATGCTGCGCGGTCCGCTTTAAGTTCTTTGCGACATAGATATCGATCTTCTCATTGCAGAACGCCACCGTCGTATAGAGCGTCAGCAGAAACTTCACATCTTCTCTGTCGGCATGATAACCTGTCTCTTCTTCCAGTTCCCTATAGGCGCACTCATGCGTCGGCTCCTCCACGCTGTTTCTGCCCCCTGCCGGGATCTCCAGCGTATAGTCATCGATCGCGTTGCGGTACTGCCTGACCATCAGGATCCTCCCGTCATCCAGCACGGGAATGACGGCCGCCGCTCCTTTATGGTAGATAAAATCATACGTCTCTTCCCTTCCGTCCGGCAACCGCATCAGATCTTCGTTCAGTTCAATGATGTTTCCTTTATGGATCAGTCTGCGTCCGATGCGCTCCTGGCGATCGGGAAGTTTCTTCTTTTCGCTCATGATATTCTCCGGATCATTGCCCTATGGCATTTTCGACCGTCGGTCTAATTCTTTCAAGCCTCCAAAAGCTTCTCCACGCTGACCAGTTTCACGCACAAAACAAAGATCTCCGTTGCCTGGGTCAGTTCTTCTAAGGAAGGATATGTCGGCGCAAGACGGATATTGGAATCATCCGGATCGTTCTTGTACGGGTAAGTCGCACCGGCACCCGTTAGTACAACGCCGGCCTCCTTGCAACGCTTTACGATCTCTTTTGCGCAGCCGTTCATCGCATTAAAGGAAATAAAATAGCCGCCGTTCGGATTGGTCCATGTGCCGATCCCTAAGTCCTTAAGATCCGTTTCCAGCGCGGAAATGATCACCTGGAACTTCGGGCGGATTAAGGCCGCATGTTTTCTCATATGTGCCTTCATGCCGTTCACGTCTTTAAAATATCTGAAATGACGCAGCTGATTGAGCTTGTCATGTCCGATCGTCTGGATCTTGATCTGTTCCTTAATGAACTCCAGATTCCGCTCCGAAGAAGCCATGGCAGCGATCCCGCTTCCGGGGAACGTGACTTTGGAGGTTGAACAGAATTCAAAGACAAGATCCGGATTGCCGGCAGCTTCGCAGGCACTTAAGATCTCCGGCAACTCATCGCGCCTGTCATCATACAGATCATGGATCGCATAAGCGTTATCCCAGTAAATGCGAAAATCATCCGCAGCCGGTTTCAGCGAGGCAAAACGCTTCACAACCTCCGCAGAATAAGTCACGCCGGCCGGGTTGGAATATTTCGGTACACACCAGATGCCCTTTACGGTCGCATCGTTGTTGACAAAACTTTCTACGAGATCCATATCCGGGCCGTCTTCGTTCATCGGAATGTTGACCATTTCGATACCAAACTGCTCCGTGATCGCAAAATGTCTGTCATAGCCGGGTACGGGGCAGAGAAATTTCACTTTCTCGAGCTTACACCACGGTGTGGAGCCGCATACACCAAACATCATGGAACGCGCAACCGTATCATACATGATATTGAGGCTGGAGTTTCCGAAGATAAATACCTGAGAGTCCTTCACGCCGATCATTTCGGCCATCAGTTTCCTTGCCTCATGGATCCCGGTCAGCTCGCCGTAGTTTCTGCAGTCGATCCCGCTCTCGGAATTGAAATCCACGTTGGGGTTGAGCATGTTGAAGAAATCAGCCTCCATATCAAGCTGTGATTTGCCCGGTTTTCCACGAGACATATCAAGCTTTAAACCCAAAGCCTGTTTTCCTTCGTATTCTTTCTCAAGATCCTCGCGCAGGGCAAGGAGTTCTTCTCTGTCAAGTTCGCTGTACTGTTTCATGCTTCTCTCCCGTGTTTGAATTTGTATGATTTTTACTTATTTCAAAAGTATAATACACATGTGAATCTCTTGCAAGAAAAAGGGGCGTCTTGCGACACCCCTTTGTGAAATCCGAGTTTCAAAGTTTTCGGATCAAAATGTATCCACGGCTGCGTGCTCGATGGATAAGCCTTTCATGTATTTCTCCATGAAGGCATTGAAGCCTGCTACGTCTTTTGGATCCGCTTCCAGTCTTAAGCCCTTCTGGTCAGCGAAGATGGTGTTGTTTAAGTATGCCTGCAGGCTTTCGCCATCCTTCTTGCCGATCATGTAAGCTGCGAGCAACGCGATTCCCCATGCGCCACCTTCACCGGCCGTCTCCATAACGGATACGGGTGCATTGATCGCTGCCGCGGTGATCCGCTGGCCAACGCCTTTGGTCTTGTAGAAGCCACCGTGACCGAACATCTCATCCACTTCCACATGCTCTTCCTTAAACATCAGATCAAGGCCCGCTTTCAGAACCGCCAGTGCGGAATAAAGATGCATCCGCATGAAGTTGGCAAGGTTAAAGGAATCATCGGCTTTACGCACAAACAGCGGAGCGCCCTCCGTGAATCCGACAACGGGTTCTCCGGAGAAGAAGTTGTAAGAGATCAGGCCGCCGCAATCTACGTCGCCTTCCAGTGCTTTGTTGTATAAATAACTGTACATCGTATTCTTGTCCAGCGGCTTTCCGATCAGCTTTGCGAACTCATCGAACATTGCCACCCAGGCACTGATCTCGGAAGTACAGTTGTTGCAGTGCACCATGCCAACGAGCGCGCCATCCGGCGTCGTAACAAGGTCGATCTCCGGATAAACCTTGGAGAGTTCTTTTTCCAAAACGATCATGGCAAATACGGAAGTTCCCGCGGAAATGTTTCCGGTTCTCTTTGCGACGGAATTGGTCGCAACCATACCGGTTCCGGCATCGCCTTCGGGCGGGCATAACGGAATACCGGCGGGGAGTTTGCCACTCGGATCCAGTAACTTCGCGCCCTCAGCGGTTAATGTGCCTGCCGCTTC
>JAFYDQ010000049.1 GCA_017544705.1 Lachnospiraceae bacterium
ATTGACCCCCATGGCCATATAGTCATTGGAGCATACGATCGCTTCCGGCATGGGCGCATCCTGATTCAGGAAATAAGAGGCCGCATCCCTGCCGCTCTCTGGCATATAATCTCCCTCATAGACCTGGGAATCATCAAAATCAAGTCCCGCATCATGCATGGCATCAATATACCCCGCATAACGTTCTTTGGCTTCAAAGCTGCTTAACGGACCCGTAATGAAATTGATCCGTTTGAATCCGTGATCCTGTATGAAATGGTGTACCATCTCATACATGGCCATACGGTTATCGATGCGGAGATTATACATGGACGGATAGTTTCCTTCCACCGCAACTACGGGAATCCCGGATTCCGTCATAATCTGTGCAACGTTTTGGACGTTTTCATCTTCCACGAATGTATTGCATAACAGGATCGCCCCGTCGAATTCCTTATAGTCCGTCAGATGATAAATATTGAATTCACCTTTTTCATACGGACCGCTGTTCTGGATCATCCTGTCCACACAGAAGAAAAACACATTGCTGTTATTGGCAATGGCACATTCACGAATGCCCAGAAAGCAGTCATGAAACGCTGCGGATGAAAGGCTGGTACAGATAAGTGCTATATTTTTCATATAAATGGTCTCCTTTTTGACCCCGTCGACTGATATCAGGCCTGTAACGTAAATTCACCGTGCTTGTCGACTGCGCTGCTCCCGCCAACATACACATAGAAGGTACCCGGTTCCGCATCAAACGTCATATCCGCTCTTGTGAACGCAAGCATGGAATGGTCGATCCGAAACGTTACGGTCTTCTCTTCACCCTGTTCAAGCGTTACCCGTTCAAAACCTTTCAGCTTCTTAACGGGACGGACCACGCTGCCCTTAAGGTCACGGATATACATTTGCACAACTTCCGTTCCCTTCCTGTTTCCGATGTTCTTAATGCGGACGGAAACCGTGATCGGCGTTTCCTTTGTCATGGTATCGCTCGATAACTCTACGGAAACATAATCAAACGTTGTATAGGTAAGTCCATGCCCGAACGGATACATCGGATCATTCGGAATATCCTGGTATCGGGACTGGAACCGGTTTGTGATGTCGCCGTTAAAAGGCCTTCCGGTAGCAAAATGATCATAGTATACGGGAACCTGTCCCACACTGTACGGAAAACTCATGGCAAGCTTTCCGCTCGGTTCACTCTCTCCGAACAGGAGTCTTGCGATCGCCCTGCCGCCTTCGATCCCCGGGAACCATGCTGCCATAACGGCTTTGGATCTTCTGTCAACACCGCGGATATCCAGCGGTCTGCCGTGGAAAAGAACCGTAACGATATTGGAATTGACTTTCGAAATCTCTTTAAGCAGTTTTCTCTGCGGTTTCGGAATGCGGATATCGCCTCTGCTTCCGCCCTCACCGCTCTGCGCGGGATGTTCGCCGAGCAGCATCACGACCACATCCGCTCTCTTGGCTTTCATCATGGCATCTAACAGAAGTTCTTCGTCATCCGTCTCTTCTTCCTGCTCCATACCGTGGAATCCTGTTAACGGGAACTTCGGGTCAAGCATCCTGCAGCCCTTTGCAAACGTACAGGTATTGCTCTGGCCGATCTCCTCGATCCCTTCCTTCACAGAAACCGTATCCTCTTCCCGGCCAAGCATCGACCAAACGCCGTACAGCCTATGTGCATCGGCATAAGGACCGATAAAGGCTATGTTTTGTCCTTCCTTTTTCAGCGGAAGAATGTCTCTTTTGTTCTTCAATAAAACAACGGATTCTTCAGCAGCCTTCAGGCACAGCGCGCGATGTTCATCACACAGCACAACCTGTTCCGCTTTTGTCTGATGTGCATGATGATAGGGATCTTCGAAAAGTCCCAGGCGGTTTTTCAGTTCCAGAACACGCATGCAGGATTCATCGATCAATGCTTCAGGGACTTTTCCTTCTTTCACCAGTTTGCGGAGGGAAAGTGCATAAACCGGTGTGCACATATCCATATCCACGCCCGCATGGATCGCCATATTCGCAGACGCTGCCATATCATCTGCAACGCCTTGCAGTTCCAGTTCATTGATCGCAGCCCAGTCGGAGATCAGCATTCCGTGAAAACCCCAGGTATCGCGAAGCAGTGTCCGCATATATTCGGTATTTCCGGAAGCCGGGATCCTGTTCAGGGTATTAAAACTGGTCATGACCATCTCAACGCCTGCATCAACAGCAGCTTTGTACGGCGGCAGATAATCATCCTTCAGTGTGCGGTCCGAAAGCTCTACGACATTATAATCCCGTCCCGCCTCGGGTGCCCCGTAACCCGCAAAATGCTTGACACAGGCAGCAACCGATCCGGCATCCGCGATATCTTTTCCCTGATATCCCTCTACGGCTGCCTTTGCAAAGCAGGAATTCAAATAAGTATCTTCACCCGTGGACTCCATGACCCTGCCCCATCTTGCATCTCTCACGAGGTCGACCATCGGCGAAAAAGTCACGTGCAATCCCTCTGCAGCCGACTCTCTTGCAGACATGGCGGCAAGTTCCCTGGAAAGGGCGGGATCAAAGCTGCAGCCCTGCCCTAGCGGGATCGGATAGATCGAACGGTAACCGTTGATGATATCTCCCATGAACAGCAGCGGGATATGGTGCGGCTGGCGTGCCATAAACTGATCCTGGATCTCCCTGATCCTCTCAAACGTAAAAATAGAAAGCGTCGCACCGGCATTATAATAGGTTTCCTCGTCAAATCCCATCTCAAGCGCCGGTCCCGTGATAACGGAACCGCCCTCGATCAGAAACCCCGGAATCTGGATCAACTGTCCGATCTTCTCTTCCAGGGACATATCATTAAGCAGTGCCTGTAAATCTTCTTTTTTCATTATCATCCCTCCGGGGGTATATTTATTTTGCATGGCGCAAAACATGCCTGCGGATATATGCGTACGTTGCCGCCTCTCCGTCGTTTGCCAGCATTGTCAGCAAAAATTCAAGCGCCCGTTTTGTATTCCTGTGCATGGTGATCACCTTTTTTCCCTTCAGATAATAAGCAAGCGGCATATCATCCGTATAGTGGTCACCGTTATAGGTTTTGGATGCCGCAACCCGGTCCATAAACATTTCGACCAGATAACGCGTCGGCATTTCGATCGGAACGGCGCCGATCCCTTCCGAAGCAGCATAATCCACCCAGTATTCATAATGGTGTTTGTTGCGCCCCTTATGATGCAGCCATGCAGCCGAATAGCCTTTGGCTTCCCGCTCTGCATTGTTGGGGCTGCGATATCCCTGATAATATCTGGCACCTGTCAGGAATTCCGATGGGGAATACTTACTGAGATCATGCAGCAGACCCTGCAGGTAAAGTCCCACGGCAAAACAGCCCTGTCTGACAAGACGGCGATGTTCATTAACTGTCCGCAGGTGTCTGATCAGATTCGTCATCCTCACCCTCCGTCTTGTCTTTATCTTTGTCTTTATCTTTGTCTTTATCTTTGTCTTTCGGATTTCCCGGTACTTCCTTATCCTGGGATTCCACATCATCCGCGGACAGTTTCTCCGTATCTTCGTCTAAGACCATATCCTCATATCCGCTTCCCGGAAATTCATCCTCGGCAGGTGATATAAACACCCGTTCCTTTTCCCTGTTTAAGAACGCAACGCTTGTGTCTGCCGGTCCGTTCACAATGGTATCGCCGAGTTTAAAGATCTTATCCCCGCCGCGCATGGTCGTAAAGACATACAGCATCCGGTCAAAATCACTCAGTTCGGCATCGCTGTCTTTTCCGTATTCACCAAGCTTTGCCACGGTCACATCTTCCGCCTCTTCTTCAGCCTGGATGGTTTTCTCCAGATCCTTACAGCGCTGTTCGAGAACATGATAAAAGGTCTGGTTCACGTTGCAGTTATCCATGAACACCTGAAAAGCAGGCTGGTAATCATCATATAAGTCTTCGTTTCCCGCAGCCATACCATAAACACCAAGGCACATCCATTCGATCATCGTTCCGTGATCATTTCTGCTCTCCGAGGAGTAAATGATGTTGTTTGCGATCATGGGCACATAAAACTGCATGAACAGCGTGGTCTTATCTTCGATCAGCACCTCGTAGCGGTAAAACAGGGCTTTGGCTTCCGAATTCATCGGTGCATATTCCGTATCCTCGCCAAGATGTGCATAGTCCACATGTGTATTGATCTGTTTCTTAAAGGCTTTGGCAATTTCGGAAAGCTGTTCCTTGATCTCATCACCCGCTTCCCAGGACTCGATCATTTCGATCTTCTTGGCCTTCGGATAACTGGTCTTGATCAGTTTCTCAATATAGGTCCTGCCGTCATCATAAGTTCCGAACGTCATTTGAAAAAGCGGATCTTCACCGTCTTTGAGTGAAGATCTGTTGTCGGATACCTTGTTCCAGAAATGCTGCGGCGAAAAATAAATAAACCGCACTGAGTTTTCCGGGTCATCGACGATAAACGTCACATATCCCGGCAGGCGGTTTGAGCAAAAAGAATAGTCGACGGACAACTGGGTCTGTACGAAATCCTCGGGATAGAGCCCGGTAAAGATCAGGTTGCCGCCCTCGTCCAGCAGAACGCTTCTGGCATAATAACTGCCCTGCTCATCCTTTACGTTGCGGTCGATCATCTCTTCGGTAACGGGCTCTTCCTCCGTGATCACTTCTTCCGGCGCGGGCTCTTCTGTAACCTCGGCAACTTGCGGTGTCTCTTCCGTCATCTGTGCCTTTAGCCTGTCCCTGCTGTTTCTGCCCCCGACCCGCGGAGACATGAATACGATCAGAATGATCAGTGAGATCAGCAGCACAAAGACGACGATGATCGCAATGATCGTTGTAGTGTTCATTTTGTTCTGCTTTTTCTCCGCTTCGATCTTCTTCTCCATGTTCGGCGGATATTTCGATACGTTATCCGGATCCGTTACGTCCGTACCGCAACCGATACAGATATCAACCGTATCCTCGAGCAGCATGCCGCATTTCTTACAGTATTTCATACTTAGTCCCTCTTCATCTCCGTATTGTAAAAATCACGAATGTTCTCTGCCTGGTATCCCTCTTTTACAAGCTGTTCCTTCTGGAATTTCTTGTTCTTGTTCATCTGCGCGACCAGAACCTGCTTCCCGCTTCGGCGCATCTGCATGGCTTCCTGCATCACCCCGGCGATCCGCTCGTCCCCGGCACCTTTTTCGATCAGGAATGCGTATTTCTCCGTTGCATTCGGTATCGCAAAGTCTTGATCCATCAGGATCGTAATGATCCTCTCAAACCCGATGGAAAATCCGCAGGCAGGTGTCCGCTGCCCGGTAAATTTACCGATCATGTCATCATAACGGCCGCCTCCGGCAACGGAAGAGGAAAATCCGTCCATGCCGATCTCAAAGATCGTTCCCGTATAATAGGACATCCCGCGCACGAGTGTCGGATCAAACAGGATCTTAAAATCGGCTTCGGAAATCTGTTTTGCGGTCTCCATGATCGTAATGAGATTCTTTGCACAATCATCCGGAAGATGATCCGAAATGGTCTCCCGAAGTTGACGGATCGAATCCGTGCTGCCCTCCCCTTCCGTAAACAGAGCACAGTAACGGTCTACGGATGCTTTTTCGAATCCTGCTCCGATCAGTTCATCCGATACCCCGTCAGGGCCGATCTTGTCCATCTTATCCAAAATGATAAACACCTTGTCATAATCTTCCGGTGCAAATCCGGCATAATCCGCCATGGCCTTTAAGATCCTGCGGTCATTGACGCGAACCGTGAATCCCTTGAACCCGATATTGGAAAGTGCCGTCGTCGTCGCCAGGATCAGTTCGATCTCTGCCAGATTGCTTGCATCTCCGAGGATATCGATGTCGCATTGTACAAACTGTCTGAACCGTCCTTTTTGCGGTCTGTCTGCTCTCCATACACTGCCGATCTGCAGAGCCTTAAACGGAAGCGGCAGTTCATTGGCATGATTCGCATAATATCTCGACAGCGGAAGCGTCAGATCATAGCGGAGTCCCGAATCCGTCAGATCTTCTTCGTTTTGTGCATTTGCAAGATCCAGTTTCTCTCCGCGCTTTAAGATCTTAAAGATCAGCTTTTCATTCTCTCCGCCCTGTTTGGAACATAGATTTTCGATATGCTCTACGCAAGGGGTCTCAATCGATAAAAACCCGAATCCGGCATACGTCTCCTTGATGACTTTTGTAACGTAGTCGCGGATCTGCATCTCCCGCGGGAGGATATCCTTCATACCGGTGACCGGTTTCTTGACTAAAGACATACAGGTTACTCCTTTTCCTGAGATAGTTGTTTCATTCGCGTGTAGAAATCACGCTTTTTACCGATCACCTGATCGATCGAAGAAAGATAGAGTGTCACATCCTTCACCGTATCGCAACGCTCGATCCGTCCATCGGCCAAAACGGCTTTGGAGATGGTTCCCGCACCAACGGCAGCGATCGATTGTACTTCCTCCATGATGAGGATATTATAAAGGCCGTATTTCCCATCCCGCGCATATCCGACATTTTCAAAGTTGCCGGCCATATTTTTCTGCCGGTAGAGGTAATACGGATACATCTCCATTTTATCAGCATATTCCGTACAAAGATCCATCATTTCAGGCGTGTTGATGCTTTGCATTTCCGGATGTGCACTTAAATAATCATGCATTGCGGCTGCCCGTTTGATCGCCATGGAATGTACGGTCAGTGCGTCAGGCGCTAAACAGGCGATCTTCTCAAGTGTTTCCGCAACCATACAGATATCTTCTCCCGGCAGCCCCAGGATGATGTCCATATTGATATTGGAAAAGCCCGCTTCCCTGGCCATATGAAAAGCGTCCACGGTCTGCCCTGTCGTATGGCGTCTGCCGATGACGGATAATGTCTCGTCATGCATCGTCTGCGGATTCACGGAGATCCGGTTGATGCCGGTCTCATACATCGTCGCAAGTTTCTTTGCGGTAATACTATCCGGCCTGCCTGCCTCCATCGTGAATTCCAAAACGCTGTCAAGGTCGAAATACCTGTCAAGCATTTCATGCAAAAGAAGCATTTGTTCGGGTTCCAGCGTAGTCGGCGTGCCTCCGCCGATATAGACCGTATCCAGGATCCGGTCCCCGTAAACTTCACTGACCAGCTTCAGTTCCGCATCAAGCGCATTCAGATACGCATCCGTAAGATGCGCATATTTCCCGATCGGATAAGACGTAAACGAGCAATACATGCAGGTCGTCGGGCAAAACGGAATCCCGATATAGAGGCTGAATCCGTCGGAAGTATGCAGCGTGGAAAGAATGCTTCTCTCCCGTTTTGCGATCCCAAGTGCCAGATCGGTCTTGGCATCGGAAACCAGATACGTCTGCTTCATATGGGCGCGGATCTCTTCATCCGGTCTGCCGTCCGAAAGCATCTTCATCGGGATCTTCACGGGTCTGATCCCGGTCAGGGTTCCCCAGGGAAGTTCCCTCCCGCTCTGTGCACTGAGCAAGCCGTATAAAGTTCTTTTTAACAGGTTCTTAAGCCCGGTGCGGTCCGTATCGAAAAGCGGAGCATCCGTTTTCCGGATCAGCTGCGCATCTTCATAATATGCGCATTGCAGTTTTCCGCCCGCATCATCGATCCTGTATCCGGTAAACGGTTCTTCCGTCCGTCCGATGGGAGCGACACTGACATCCTCCGTCTGATGGAATGCTTTGATCAGAGAATGTACGTCATATTGAAACGACAGATCAAAAAGCTGTACGCAGATCATAAAAACGGATTGTATTTCCTCTCCTCACCGATGGTGGTAGACTCCCCGTGTCCCGGATAAACCGTTACATCATCTTCTAACACCATCAGTTTTTCCTTTATGGATTCGATCAGGGTGCTCATGGAACCGGTTGGCAGATCCGTTCTTCCGACCGACTGTGCAAACAGCGTATCGCCGCTGATCAGGATCTTTTCATCCGGAAAATAGTAACAACAGCCGCCGCTTGTGTGTCCCGGTGTGGAGATCACGCGCAAATGAAATCCGCCAAGGGAAAGTTCTTCCCCATCAATGACAGAATGATCCGCGCTCACGCAAACGCCTTCATCAGACAGGTTCAGGGTCGGATCGCAAAGCAGTTCTTTCTCCTTAGCCGGTGCATATACCGGTGCGCCGCTTGTTTTCTTCAGACCGTCAATACCCGAAATATGATCAAAATGGCCGTGCGTGATCAGGATCGCACATACCGACAATCCTTTCTCCG
Source organism: Lachnospiraceae bacterium (assembly GCA_017544705.1). Lineage (GTDB taxonomy): Bacteria > Bacillota > Clostridia > Lachnospirales > Lachnospiraceae > UBA2868. Next base: position 8,227 of record JAFYDQ010000049.1, read on the forward strand.
ACAGGCGCTTATGGATTATCTCACCGTTGCACGGCGGATCAAATACAAGTGCCTCTTTTTGTTCCTCGTCATACAGGTAATAGCAGTTTGTCGCGGCGATCCCCATGACAAAACTTCCGATCTTACAGGCCATTATCCTCTTGTCCTCTCGATATCGATAATGTCATCTATGGCACGCAGTTTCTCGATCAGGCGGTTCAGTTCTTCCGTATTCGCGATCTCAAATGCAACGGAAGTGGTTGCGGTTCCCTGTTTATTGATCCGCATATTCATGGACAAAATGGAAACCCCTTTTTCGGTAAGCGCCCTGGTGATCTCTGCAAGCAGGCCGTCACGGTTATTGGAATACAGATTGATCTCTGCGACATAACGTCCGTCTTCTTCCGTCTGTTCCTGCCATTCCGCTTCGATCAGCCTGATCCGTTCTTCCTGCGGGAGATTGATGACATTGATGCAGTCCGTCCTGTGGATCGACACACCTCTGCCTCTGGTCACGAATCCGACGATCTCATCCCCGGGGATCGGCGAACAGCATTTGGAAAAACGTACGGCCACATCCTCCGTACCTCGTACGGCAATACCGCCACCCGCATGCACCTTGAGGCGGTGTTCTTTTTGTGCATCCTCGGTATTGCGCAGGACTTCCTCATTGGTTAAGATCCTCGGATGGTCCTTCTCATAATACTCCAGCATCTTGTTCACGATCTGGCCTTCCTTTAAGCCGCCGTGTCCGAGTGCCGCACAGACCGCATCCCATTCCTTGAAACCGTATTTTTCCATGATCATTTTCATGTATTCCGGTTTCATGATCTGCTGCGTATCGATCGATTTGGACTTACAATAGGCAAGCAGCATTTCCTTGCCCTTTGTGATATTGGTTTCCTTGAGTTCGTTCTTAAACCACTGATTGATCTTGGACTTGGCCTGTGTGCTTTTGACGATATTCAGCCAGTCCAGGCTCGGTCCCTTGGAGTTCTGGGAGGTGATGATCTCGATCCGGTCACCGTTGTTAATGACATAATCGATCGTGACCAGTTTCCCGTTCACTCTGGCACCGATCATCTTGTTACCGACCGCGGAATGAATACTGTAGGCAAAGTCGATCGTATTGGATCCTGCCGGCAAAGTCTTCACGTCTCCGGTCGGCGTAAAGCAATATACCGTATCCGTATACAGATCCAGATCGGATTTCAGGACATTCAGGAATTCATGATTGTCTGCCATGTCCTTCTGCCATTCGAGGATCTGTCTCAACCAGGTCAGTTTTTCCGCTTCCTGATCCGTTGTCCGTTTTCCGTCGGAAACTTCCTTGTATTTCCAATGTGCCGCGATACCGTATTCTGCCGTCCTGTGCATCTCCATGGTACGGATCTGTATTTCAAACGGCTGACCCGTCGGTCCGATCAGTGTCGTATGCAATGACTGATACATGTTGGGCTTCGGCATTGCAATGTAATCCTTGAATCTTCCGGGGATCGGCTTGTACATCTCATGGATAACACCGAGCGCCGCATAGCAGTCCTTCACGGAATCCACAATGATCCTGACCGCAAACAGGTCATAGATCTGATCCAGGGTCTTGCTCTGGTTGACCATCTTTTTGTAGATGCTGAAGAAGTGTTTTACCCTGCCGTCAATCCGCGCCTCGATACCCGCATTTTTAATGTGCATCGAAACATCATCGACGATCTCCTGTACAACCTGTTCCCGTTCCACTTTGCGGATCGCGATACGGTCTACCAGATCATAATATACCTGCGGCTCGAGATATTTTAAGGAAAGATCATCCAGTTCCACTTTCAGCTTGGAAATACCCAGACGCTGTGCAAGCGGCGCATAGATATCCATGGTTTCCCTTGCGATCTCGATCTGCTTTTCCGGCTGCATATACTGCAGGGTACGCATGTTGTGCAGACGGTCCGCAAGTTTGACCATGATCACGCGGATATCCTTTGCCATGGCAAGCAGCATTTTCCTGAGATTGTCCGCCTGAAATTCGATCTTATCTTCGTTGTATTTGATCCGTTCCAGTTTGGTGACGCCATCCACGATCAGTGCGACATCCGCACCGAATTCCTTCTCGATCTCCTCCTCCGTCATAATGGTGTCTTCCACGACATCATGCAGAAGGCCTGCCACGATCGATTCTTTATCGAGCTGCAGGTCCGCAAGGATAATGGCAACACACAAAGGATGGATGATATAGGGTTCCCCGGAACGGCGCAGCTGATCCTTATGCGCATCACGCGCGACCTGATAGGCCTTTTCGATCAGGGAAATATCATCGGACGGATGGTATTTTTGCACACGTTCAATCAGGTCCTGATAGAGTTCTTCAGGACTTAAGTGCTCATCCATGGCCTCGATGCGGCCGTCATCCAGGATGAGTTCCGTCATGGGTACTGCGTGCATTGAACCATCCATATGATTTCCTATTGCGAAACCGGTCACTTTATCCGGCTTCTCTTCCTCTATGACGTCATCGAATCCGGAAAAGCTGCCCGGTTTCGATTCATATAATCCTCTTACGCATCCCCGTATCCGTTCGGATTATGGCTCTGCCAGTTCCAGGTGTCACGACACATGTCGGACAGCGTTTTCTCAGCCTTCCAGTGCAGTTCGCGGTTTGCTTTTGACGCATCGGCATAGCATGATGCAATGTCGCCGGGACGTCTTTCATCGATCTCATAAGGCAGTTCTTTTCCGCATGCCTCTTCGAACGCATTGATGATCTGCATCACGCTGCTGCCGTTTCCGGTACCGAGATTGTAGATATCAACGCCGCCTTCTTTGGCCCGTTCATGTTCCGCGATCCGCTCTAAGGCCTTCACATGGCCTTTGGCCAGATCCACGACATGAATATAGTCACGAACGCCCGTGCCGTCCTCTGTATCGTAATCATTTCCGAACACATGGATCTTTTCCAGTTTCCCGACTGCAACCTGTGCCACATACGGAAGCAGGTTGTTGGGAATCCCGTTCGGATCCTCTCCGATCATGCCGGAGGGGTGTGCACCGATCGGATTAAAATAGCGGAGCAAAATGATCTTCCACTGCGGATCCGATACATAAATATCCTGCAGGATCTGTTCGATCATGAATTTCGTCCGACCGTAGGGATTGGTCACGCCGCCGGTCTTCATCTCCTCCGTGATCGGGAGTACTTCCGGATCGCCGTATACCGTAGCTGAGGAAGAAAACACGATGCTCTTGACATTATGCTGGCGCATCACGTCGCAGAGGATGAGCGTTCCCGACACGTTGTTGAAATAGTACTCGATCGGTTTTTGCACGGATTCGCCGACTGCCTTATAGCCGGCAAAATGGATCACGCTCTCGATCGAATGCTTTTCAAACACCCGGTTTAAGGCATCGCGGTCTAACAGATCCACTTCATAAAACGTCACCGTTTTGCCCGTGATCTCTTCCACTCTTTTCAGTGATTCCCTGCTTGCGTTGTAAAGGTTGTCAACAACCACCGTTTCGTAACCCGCATTCAGTAATTCCACAACCGTATGACTGCCGATATAGCCGGCGCCGCCCGTTACCAAAACCGCCATCATTCTACCCCCGTTAAAAATCCTTCTATGATCTTCTCTTCCGCTTCCTGTTCCGTAAGTCCCAGTGTCTGCAGCTTGATGATCTGCTCTCCCGCGATCTTGCCGATCGCCGCTTCATGGATCAGTGCCGCATCAAGATCACCCGCAAACAGTTCCGGAGATGCATTGACTTTTCCGTTGCCGACAAGGATCGCATCACATTCCGAATGTCCGGTGCATCTGCAGTTGCCGATGATATGCGAGTGATAATTCTGTCTGCTCTCTCCCTTGGCAACAGACCTTGAGATCAGATCGACCGAAGAATCCTCGCCCTCCATGATCACTTCAAAATCCGTTTCGGCAACATTGTCATCATCCGTCAGCAAACTCTCCCGGATGACCAGCTTTGCCCTTTTGTCAAGCTTCGCATTCGTTTTACGTACCGTTCTGTCAACACCCGAAAGCTGCTGTGTATCCATTTCCAAAACGGCACCCTCGCCAAGTACCACATCCGTCACCGGATCGATCACCCGTAAGCCTTTGCCTGCTCCGCTGCCGATGTGCTTTTCTTTATACAGGACATGCGCACCGGGTTCGATAAAGAAGCGGTGAATGCCGTTGTGTCTTGCGCCTTCGTCATCCGTCGTATGCACGCCGCAGCCGGCCACAATGGTCACATCCGCATCCTTCTGTACATGAAAATCATTGTAAACCACATCATCCACGCCACTTTTGGTCACGCAGGCCGGAATGTATACGATGTCTTTCTTTTTCCCTGCCTGAATATAAATATCAATTCCCGGATTGTCTGTTTTGGGTACGATCTTAATGGTCGCCGTGGACTGCATGTCCGCACAGCTCCCGTCCTGTCTTACGGAATAAGCACCGTCAAACAGTCCTTCCCAGTCCGTGATCTCCTTAAGCATTGCAAGAGAGGTTTCGTTGATGTTTTCCCTAGCCATTGACAACCTCCCGTCCCAGCGGGCAGCCGCAGCCCCTGCCGTTGATATTGAGTGTCGGGAGCACTTCGTCCCGGCCACCCTGTGCTCTGATTTTTCCTTCCGCGATGAGCACGATCTCATCTGCGATGTTTAGGATCCGCTCCTGATGGGAAATGATCAAAAGCGCCCCTGATTTTTCCGTTTTGAGTTTTTCAAACGTATCGATCAGGGAACTGAAACTCCATAAGTCGATCCCGGCTTCCGGCTCATCGAAGATCAGAACGCTTGCATTTCTTGCAAGGACCGTTGCGATCTCGATCCGTTTGCTCTCACCGCCCGATAAATGCGTATCCAGAGGTCGGTTCATATATTCCGCGGCGCACAGCCCCACTTTTTCCAGAATATGGCACATCTCAAATTCTTTCATTTCGGTACCGGATGCGATCTGCAATAACTGTCTGACCGTCAGTCCCTTGAAACGTACAGGCTGCTGGAATGCATAAGCGATCCCCGCTTTTGCACGTTCCGTGATCCCCAGATCCGTGATGTCACGGTCATCCAGAAAGATCTTTCCGCTTGTCGGCATATAGAGCCCTGCGATCAGTTTGGCAAGGGTTGTCTTGCCGCCGCCGTTCGGGCCCGTGATCACCGTCAGTCTTCCGGGCGAGATCGTCAGATCCACGCCCTTAATGAGTTCCTCCCCGTCCGGAAGGTCCCAATGTACATCCTTAAGTTTCAGCATATCAGTTCTCGTCCTCTTCGATATTTGCCGTGTAGACGAAACGTTTTCTGGCCATCTCATCGCTTTCCAGATATTCGTCATATGTTGTGATCTTATCGATCATACTGCCGTCCGGCATGATCTCCATGATGCGGTTTGCCGTGGTCTGTACAAACTGATGGTCATGGCTCGCAAATAAGATCACACCCGGGAATTTGATCAGGCCGTTGTTCAGCGCCGTAATGCTCTCCATGTCAAGGTGGTTCGTCGGCTCATCAAGGATCAGCACGTTGGCACCGGAGATCATCATCTTGCTGAGCAGGCACCGGACCTTCTCACCACCCGATAAGATCCTGACTTTCTTGACACCGTCTTCACCGGGGAAGAGCATCCTTCCCAGAAAGCCTCTCACATAAGTCACGTCCTTGACCGGGGAATAACCCATCAGCCAGTCCGTGATCGTATAATCATTATCAAATTCCTTGGTCGAATCCTTCGGAAAATATGCCTGGGAAGTCGTTACACCCCATTTGTAACTTCCCTCATCCGGTTCCATCTCACCCATCAGGATTTTAAACAACGTCGTCTTCGCAAGTTCGTTACCGCCGATAAAAGCGACTTTGTCATCATGTCCCAGGATGAAGGAAATATTGTCAAGTACCTTGACGCCGTCGATCGTCTTGCTGATCCCTTCTACGGTCAGGACCTCGTTTCCGATCTCACGGTCAGGCCTGAAATCAATATAGGGGTACTTTCTGCTCGATGGTTTGATCTCTTCGAGTTCGATCTTCTCCAATGCTCTCTTACGGCTGGTAGCCTGCTTGGACTTGGAAGCGTTGGCAGAGAATCTGGAGATGAATTCCTGTAACTCCTTGATCTTCTCTTCCTTCTTCTTGTTTGCTTCCTTCATCTGGCGGATCAGCAACTGGGAAGATTCATACCAGAAATCATAGTTGCCGGCATAGAGCTGGATCTTGCCGTAGTCGATATCCGCCGTATGCGTGCAGACTTTGTTCAGGAAATAGCGGTCGTGGCTGACCACGATCACGGTATTCTCAAAGTTGATCAGAAACTCTTCGAGCCATGCGATCGCATCCATATCGAGATGGTTGGTCGGCTCGTCAAGCAGCAGAATATCCGGATTACCGAATAAGGCCTTTGCTAACAGCACCTTGACTTTTTCGGAGCCTTTCAGGTCGGACATCTGCATATAATGCATATCCGTATCGATTCCAAGACCGTTTAAAAGCATGGCGGCATTGCTTTCCGCTTCCCAGCCGTCAAGCTCCGCAAATTCCGCTTCCAGTTCACTGGCCCGAATGCCGTCCTCGTCGGAAAAGTCTTCTTTGGCATAGATCGCATCCTTTTCCTTCATGATCTCGTATAACCGCTTATTGCCGAGGATGACCGTGTCCATGACCGGATAAGCGTCATATTTGAAGTGGTCCTGCTCCAGCACGGATAAACGTTGGCCGGGTGTAATGGTAATATCGCCGGTCGTGGTCTCAAGATCTCCGGCGAGGATCTTTAGGAAAGTGGACTTGCCGGCACCGTTTGCACCGATGAGTCCGTAGCAGTTTCCTTCGGTAAATTTAATATTCACATCTTCAAACAGGGCTTTCTTTCCAAGCCTTAATGTGACGTTGTTTGCCTGTATCATAAAAACTCCTTCAATCGTACGGATTATGTCTACCGGACATATAGATTTATTTTACACAAAATGGCGTGATTTTTCAATGAAAAAGTATGGGAAATATGTTAGAATGGGAAACATGAAAATTCTGTTTACCGACCTTGACGGCACCCTGTTAACAACAGACAAACGAATATCCGATGCAGACCTTGCAAGTATCCGTGAAATGACGGCAAAAGGGCACCGTTTTGTGATCGCGAGCGGACGGCCGCTCCCTTCAGTGCTGAAGCTGGCCGCATCCTATGACCTGATCGTTCCGGGCTTCTATGTCTCCTGCTTTAACGGCAGCCTCATCTATGACTGCTATGAACAGAGAAAAATCCAGGAGATCACCGTTTCCTACGAACAGGCGGAATACATTTTCGACGAGGCAAGGAAAGAAGGCCTTCATGTACACACCTATTCCGATACACACGTCATTGCCGATCATGATACGGAGGAATTCCGCTATTATCTGGATCACATCCATATGCCGGGCATCGTGGATCCTGATTTCGGCAAGCATATGACACATCCGCCCTGCAAACTGATCGTGATGTCTTTCGTATCCAGGAATCTGCTGGAAGATTTCAGAAAAAGGCACAGTGCCTGGCAGGAAGGGAAGCTCGACTATACCTATTCCTGTGACTACATGCTTGAATACACCGCAAAAGGCGCTTCCAAAGGCGGCACGGTAAAAGCGATGTGTGAATTCTTTGGAATCCCGCTTTCGGATGCCATTGCCGTCGGCGATGAAGAAAACGACATTTCCATGATCGAAGCCGCCGGAATCGGCGTTGCCATGCAAAATGCAACGGAGACGGTAAAATCAAGAGCGGACTACATTACCGAATGCGACAACAATCATGACGCCATTACGGAAGTCATCCGCAAATTCATCCTCCCCTAATCATACAATAATCATGTGATTTACAGAGTTTTCTCCTCCTCTTTGACGTCGTCAAAACTCCGTAAATCACATGTACATATGCATCTCAGTGGCATAAACGTATACAAACGGCGCAATCTTTACGAATTTTCTCGTCCTTGTGACGTCCTCGAAAATTGTAAAGCATTGCGCCGTTTATCGTTGGCCTGCGCTTTATCTTACTTAGCAGGAATCGTATCAGTCTTCGGGCAGTTTGAAGAACGAGATCGCATTGCTCATATCCTGATTGATCGTGCGCATCTCACCCGTAGATGTCTGTGTTTCCGTACATGCATCCGTAACGGTCTGGCAGGAAGCAGCAACTTCCTGTGCGGAAGCGCCGAGTTCTTCGGATATTGCACCGAGATCTGTTGTGGCATCCGTCAGTTCCGCACGGATACCATCCAGTTTCTCTGCCATCTGGCGGACCGTATCGATCTCGCTGATCGATGCTTCTACGGATTCCGAAAGCACATTGAATTTCTCCTGTGCCTGTTCGATATCCGATTGTTCTTTCGTGATCACGTCAAATACGCGATTGGAGATGCCGACGGTTCCGTTGGAAAGCACGATCACGTTCTCAATGATCTGCTTGATCTCCTTAGCCGATTCTGCAGAAGAATCCGCAAGGCTTCTGATCTCATCCGCAACAACCGCAAAGCCTCTTCCGGCTTCTCCGGCACGTGCTGCCTCGATCGATGCATTGAGGGACAGCAGATTGGTCTGTGCGGCAATGGATTCGATTGCCTGCAGAGCCGTTTCGATATCCGATATCGCCGAGTTGGTTTCACTGATCTTATCCGCGATCTCCTTCATGGCGGAAACGGATTCATTTGCGCCTGCATAAACAGATTTCATGCAGGTTGTTGCTTCATTGTTGGCATCTTTGATCGTCTGAGAAGCATCGTGCAGATTCTGTACGTTTTCATTCAGATGCTCAATATTGACACCGAGATCCGCTGCTTTTTCAGCCATAACCTGTGCATTCTGTGCAACGCTTTGCGATGTCTCGGCCACCTCATTGATCGCAATATTGATCTGGGAGATGGAATCTACATTATCGCCTGTTTTTCCGTCAACGTTTACGATCGAAGTATTCAGCTCGTCTGCGGCTTTCCTGACGGATCTCATGGAGCCCGCAAGTGCATCACGCAGTTTGTGGAATGAACCGATAATGCTGACGGTTTCTTTGATGTGCGATTTTGCCTTGCATTCCGCAGCCACATCACCGGTGCTTAGTTCATCTAAGGATTTTGCGATCTCAATGAGCGGACCGGAGATCACACGTTCAAGCAGCATGGCAAGCGCGGCAATGACCACAACACAGATGACGCAGATCAGGATCGTAGACTTTCGAAGATCGGCGATCCCGGACAGCACATCATCCTCGTCCGCTGTCAGCACCGCAATATAGTGATCACCGTTCCCGATATAATAACCGGCATATTTTGTCACGCCTTTATATTCATATTCGATGATATCCGGATCCGGATGTTTCCCTGCTGCCAGGTCTGCAAGCAGTCCTTTTACAGCGGCGTTTTCCACCGGATTGCCGACTTTTTCTTCGTTCGGATGATGCAGCATGATGCCTTCGTCATCCACGTAATAAATATATGCACTGCTGAGGTTAAGCGCCGATACATCTGAAATCTCTGCAGCTATTTCCTGCACATAAAACGCGCCTCCCGCGTATCCGATCGGCTGTCCGTCTACCAGTATAGGAGTATACAGAGACATGATGATATGTCCGGAAGCCGGACTTTCCATGGTACCTGTATTATAAACACCATCAGGAGCAGCCAGTATGGAATCCTGCAGGCTCTTAAGGGCATCCCCCTCACGCAGTACTTTGCCGATCACCGGAACGGTAGGGTGTGTCAGAACTTTGGAATTCCAATCACAAATATAGAGACCTTCCCAACCTCCCAGATTGCCGAAATAATCCAGCGTATACTGCTGTGCTTTCGCCATTGTTTCTTCATTCTCCGGATCGAGAAGCGCTTCCTTAAGGATCGGGGCCGATGCATATCCCTTCAGTGCTTCCTGATTCTTTTCCACGATCGTATCAAAGGAAATACCGACTCCTTCGACCACCTGTACCAGAGAATCATGCGTGTATTCCTTGATCTCTTTCTTACTCTTCTCAAGCGATACGATTCCTACCGTAACGGATGATACGAGCAGCGGGATCAGGGCAAAAAGGATCAGCGTGATCCGCATGTTCAGCCCGGATTTTTTAATACTTGAGTTCTTTCCCTGTTTCGCCATTGTAACCTCCTTGTGTAAGAAAGATATGATGAATGATTATAGCATTTTCGTTACGATAGTGCAAGAATGTGACAAAGAAATGTTTGTTTACATAATTTCTATTCCCAAAGACTTGCACTTGGCATAGATCGCCGCGATCGGCAACCCGACCACATTGTTGTATTCGCCGTGAATTTGCGTGATATATTTCCCGAAGAGACCCTGAATCGCATAAGCGCCCGCCTTGTCAAACGGCTCTCCAGAGTTTACATAATTCATTATCTCCTGTTCGTTCAGATAGGAAACGCTGACATCTGTTTTGACATGAAAGGTATGGGACTTCCCTTGGTGGCATAAAGTCACGCCCGTATATACCTGATGGGTCTGTCCGGATAAGACACGGATCATTGATACCGCGTCTTCGGTATCCTTGGGTTTCCCAAGGATCCTGTCCCCGATCGAAACAACCGTATCCGCGCCGATCACAAGAACATCCTCCGGATACTTTCCCGCAACATCTTCCGCCTTCTGTTTTGACAGTTCCTCCACGACCTCAGCAGGGGTGCTTTTTGTACTGCACTCTTCAATATCCGACACATGAACCTGATAGTCGATCCCGGCATGCGAAAGGATCGCGCTTCTTCTTGGAGAAGCACTTGCAAGTATGATCCTCATGTGAGCGGTTCCTCCGGGATAAAGACTCTGCGCTTTGGCTCTTTTTCCTGCTTGTTCATCATGTCAGCTTCTTCACAGAAGCATTCGTGTGCACAGCAGCGGACTTTTCCGCGTTTGTCGACTTTGACGTAGCTGCCGTCCGGATTTAAGATCCGTGCCTTAACATTGTCCGTAAGCAGCACCTGCAGGATATGGACCATACGTTCCTTCAGGGATTCTTCTTCTACCGGGAATAAGATCTCCACACGGCGCTCCAGGTTTCTTGGCATCCAGTCGGCAGATGAACAGTAAACCTCATAGGCACCCGCATTTTCAAAATAAAAGATGCGGCTGTGCTCCAGATAATCCCCGACGATCGAACGAACGGTGATATTGTCGCTGATCCCGGGAATCCCGGTCTTTAAACAACAGATTCCTCTGACGATCAGCCGGATCTTTACGCCCGCCATGGAAGCGCGGTAAAGTGCCTCAATGATATCCCGGTCACAGAGCGAATTGATCTTGGCAATGATCCCGGACGGTTTGCCGCTTCGTGCATTATCTTCTTCCCTGCCGATCAGTTCCAGGAAACGGTCCTTAAGCCACAGCGGCGCTAAGGAAAGCCGGTTCCAGTGCAGCGGTTCCGAATAACCGGACAGCATATTAAAGACGGCTGTTGTGTCTTCCCCGATCGGTTCCGAACAGGTCAGAAGTCCGATATCCGTATACAGCTTTGCGGTCGCATCATTGTAGTTTCAGGTCCCGAGATGAACATACCGCTTGATGCCCTCTTCTTCTCGTCTGACCACAAGAGTGATCTTACAG
>JAFYDQ010000050.1 GCA_017544705.1 Lachnospiraceae bacterium
CCTTCTGTTCGGATCGCTTGCAGAAGATGGCAGCGCTGAAACAGTATGTGCCTGCAGGATGCAAAATCAATGCACAGAAAGTAAGAGCGGGTACCATTACCGGATGGAACCGTTGGAAATACATCATGCGGAAGCGTATTACGCAAAACGGGGTCTGGAGCTGATCGGTTTTTACCATTCCCATCCGGATCATCCGGCTTTGGCTTCCGCAGAAGATCTTCGGGAAATGATTCCGGAAACGGTTTATCTGATCGTATCGGCCATGCATGGCGAATGCGCGGAAATGAAAGCGTGGATCAGAGGAGGAGATAACAATGAGAGTAGTGATATCCGCAACCTTGAAATCGTTTTTTGAAAGGAATGCAGAAGCGGAAATTGAAGGAAATACGATCGAAGAGATTTTAAACGGACTGGTCAAAACTTATCCGGACGCAAAGCGCGGTCTGTATGACGAAAACGGAAAACTTCGTAGTTTCATCAGGATCTTTGCAGGGCAAAAAGATCTGACGGAGCAGATCCACCATAAGGAGCCGCTTGACAAAGAAACGGAAATCCTTCTCCTGCCCCTGATCGCCGGCGGGTCCGGAGAGGAACCGCTGATCCCGGATGAACGCAGAAAAGAAGTCAGTCTTGATGACAATGAGGTGGAACGATTTAATAAACATCTTCTGCTCAGAGAGATCGGCGTCAAAGGACAGAAGCGGATCCGTGCAGCCAGGGTGGCCGTGATCGGTGCAGGCGCGCTGGGATCGCCGGTCATCCAGTATCTTGCGGCAGCAGGCGTCGGAACGATCAAGGTGGTTGATTTTGACACCGTGACACTTGGAAACCTGCAAAGTCAGGTGATCCACGGATCGCGGGATGTGAAGCGTCCCAAGGTGGCATCCGCAAGGGATACGATCCGCAACATTGACCGTGCGATCGAAGTCATTGACGAGAATGTGAAACTGGATGCGGACAATGCACTTTCCCTGATCGAAGGCTTTGATCTGGTGATCGATTGTACCGACAATTACCAGGCCAGATATCTGATCAATGATGCCTGCGTATTAAGCGGGATCCCGCTGATCTTCGGCGCCATCTATCAATTTGAAGGAATGGTCAGCGTGCTGAATTATCAGGGAGGGCCGTGCTTAAGGTGCCTTTTCCCGGAACCGCCGGCGCCCGGACTGGTACCGACTTGTGCCGAGGGCGGAACGATCAGTCCGCTGGCAGGAATCGTTGGCAGCATCCAGGCAAATGAAGCGCTGAAACTGATCATGGGGATCGGGGAGCACCTGAGCGGAAAGCTGTTGCGTGTGGATTCCCTGGGGCTTAAATCGGATATTTATACGATCCGGAAAGATGACAACTGCCTGTTATGCGGGAGCAATCCTACGATCACGGAGATCACCGATTTTGACTATGAAGAATTCTGCGGCCTGAAGACGGATGAGACGGAGCAGCCGGTGGAAGGCTTTACGCCGGAGGAACTGGCAAAACGGATCGAGGACGGCGATGCCATCACGATCATCGATGTCAGGGAACCGCATGAGAGAGCGATCCTGCACTTCCCGGGAGCGATCGCGATCCCGATCGGACAGCTCGCAAGAAGGCAGAAAGAACTGAATCCCGAGCAGGATACGGTATTTATCTGTAAGGAAGGAAAGCGAAGTATTCTCGCGATCAATACCCTTCGCGAGGCAGGTTATCAGGGACCCATGTTCAACCTTAAAGGGGGAGTCGATGCGATGAAGGATATCATCTTCTCTAATGAGGGAGGCAGATTATAAACAAAACCAAAAAGGAGGACCATGAAAAATGGCAAAAGAAACGGAAGTAAAAAACACGGAGATCAACGCACTTGGCGCAAAGGCCGCGTATAATCTCGCAAACGTCACCAAGACCAAACCGCAGTACGGCGCACTGACACCGAAGTGGCTCACAAAATTCTTAGAGTTCAAGGGCCTTGAGACCGGTATCTTTCGCGTGAACAAGGTTGTTGAGGGCAAGACACCGCTTGATGTGCTCTGCTCACAGACCAAGAAATCGGATATCATTCCGGATGGTTTTGTACAGTATGAGACCGAGCCCAGAGAGTATGTGCTCAACTCCATTTCCACGATCATCAACGTCAACACGGCGATCGAAGACGTGTACAGTGCACCTTATGATCAGGTACAGGAGCAGCTGGGGTTAGCGATCGAATCCTTAAGGGAACGTCAGGAAAGCCAGCTCATCAACAACGATGATTACGGTCTTTTGAAAAACATTGCGGATTCCCAGCGGATCCAGACCAGAAACGGCGCACCCACACCGGATGATCTGGATGAACTGATCTCCAAGGTATGGAAAGAGCCTTCGTTCTTCTTAGCGCATCCCAGAGCCATTGCGGCATTTGAGAGAGAATGCACAAAGAGAGGCGTGCCGCCTGTAGTTGTGAATATCGCCGGCGGAACCTTCTTAACCTGGAGAGGGATCCCGATCGTTCCGACAGACAAACTGCTGGTGGACGGTCTTAAGAATCCCACATCCGAGAGCGGCAAGACAAACATCCTGCTGATCCGTACGGGCGAGGCAAAACGCGGCGTCATCGGACTGTTCCAGGCAGGACTGAAGAACGAACATTCCAGAGGCCTTTCGGTACGCTTCCGCGGGATCGATGACAAGGGTGTTGCTTCCTATCTTCTGTCACTGTACTGCTCGGCAGCGATTTTGGCTGATGATGCGATAGCGGTTCTGGAAGATGTGGAAGTGGGTGAATACTATGACTACGACTAATCCGTATGCCGTAACCGAAGAGGCGCTGGGACTGCCCGGTGCCGATGAACTGACGGTGCTGGCAAATGCGTGGTTCCCGGATCTGGCGGATACGGCCGTACCCGAGACTGTTCCGGCGCAGGCGCCGGCTTCGGAGAGCGCTGCCGTTGGGACACCTGTCGTATCGGGGATTGTTCCGGAAAGTGTGAACGCAGTACCGGGGGCTATCCCGCAGACGGGAGATGCTTTCGATTGGGAGCATCCGTTTTCCTACGGGGCAGCAGAGCCGGTTCCTTCCTATTCTCCGCGCGTGCAGTCAAAATCACAGGCGCAGGAAAGTGACCGGGCCATTGACGTTCCGTCGTCCTTAAGCGGGGATGCACCTGATACGCAAAAGGCGGAAGAAGGAACATCACGCAATGATTCCATAAGGATCGGCTCCAAAACGCTTGCACAGATCCGCAAGGACTTTCCGATCCTGTCGGAAAAGATCAACGGCAATCCGCTGGTGTGGCTTGATAACGGGGCTACGACACAAAGACCGAAAGCGGTCATTGACAGATTATCCTATTACTACGAGCATGAGAATTCCAACGTGCACAGAGGTGCGCATACACTGGCTGCAAGATCGACCGATGCGTATGAAGAGGCAAGAGATACGGTCAGGGATTTTATCGGTGCGCCGGATTCTTCACAGATCATTTTTGTGCGCGGAACGACAGAGGGCATCAATCTCGTGGCTAACGCCTATGTGAAACCGATGCTGTCTCCCGGAGATGAGATCGTTGTTTCGATCTTGGAGCACCATGCAAATATCGTGCCCTGGCAGCTGATCGCAGAGAAAACGGGAGCGGTGATCAAGGTCATCCCCTGTGATGAAACGGGACAGCTGATCTTATCCGAATATGAGAAGCTGTTTACAAAGCAGACGAAATTTGTTGCCGTGACACATGTATCCAACGTGCTCGGCACGGTCACACCCGTAGAAGAATTGATCGCCATCGCACACAGGCACGGCGTTCGGATTTTGATCGACGGGGCACAGTCCGTCGCACATATCCCGGTCAATGTTTCGGCGTTGGATGCAGACTTTTTCGTCTTCTCCGGCCACAAGATATTTGCACCGACAGGGATTGGCGTCGTGTACGGAAAGCGGGAACTTTTGGAAGCGGCGGAACCGTATCACGGCGGCGGAAACATGATCGCGGATGTGACTTTTGAGCGGACGATCTACAATGATATTCCCAACAAGTTTGAGGCGGGAACCGGCAGCATCGCAGATGCGGTAGGACTCGGGGCGGCGCTGAAGTACTTAACGGAGATCGGAATGCCCTGCGTTTACAGATGGGAGCATGAACTCCTGCAATATGCGCTGAAAGAAATGAAGACCGTACCGGGACTGACTTTGATCGGAACGGCTTTGAACAAAGCGTCCGCACTGGCATTTAAACTCGACGGTTATTCGGATGAAGAGGTCGGGTCACGCCTGAATGCATACGGGATCGCGGTCCGCACGGGACATCACTGCGCCCAGCCCGTATTAAGACACTTCGGATATGAGAGCTCGGTCCGTCCGACGATCGCGATCTACAACTCGCCGGATGATATCGATGCAATGGTGAAAGTGCTTAAGACATTCGCTTAAGAAACCGGAAACGGTGTTTGTTCCGGATGGAGTGTGATTGCTATGGAAGAAATGAGAGAAATGCAGATCGATGGTCTGGTGCAGAAGGTGCTTTCGGATTTTGAAGGTAAGAAAAACATCGACACCATCAATATCTTCAACCGGCCGGATAAATCCGAGGTCCGGGAGATCGTAAATAACCTCTTTCGGGTCATTTATCCGGGCTATTACAGGGAGCGCGCATTTAAGATCTATAATCCCAAAAACAGCTTCGCGGTAACGATCGAAGATATTTTCTACCACCTGAACAAGCAGGTGTATCTGGCGCTGGATTTCTGTAAGCTTAGGGGCGTGATGACCGAAGAAGAAAGAAGGGCGGAAAGCTATAGGATCTGTACGGTATTTTTTGAAAAGATCCCGCAGATCCGGGAATACATTGAAACGGATCTGCTTGCCGCCTATGACGGCGATCCGGCCGCATCGTGTTTTGA
>JAFYDQ010000051.1 GCA_017544705.1 Lachnospiraceae bacterium
CTTGCCCAGCTGAGCGGCGATCTTTTTAAATGACAGGCCCTCCTTCAGGAGTTTCTGCAGCGTTAAACGTTCTTCATAGGTAAAAAAGTTTGCCATGATATCCTCCTTTTCCGCCGCCAACCTGATGAGGATATCGCATAAAGGAAAGAAAAAGCAAGTAAGTATCACTCGTCCTCCACCAACAAAGAAGAGACTAGCCTGAGCCAGTCTCTTTGTAAGCCGGGATGCAGCCTCCCGGAAGGTATTCACTTTCAACCCACTATGGCCTCAGGCCGGAACGAGAGGGGTTGCATCTCGTTTTACAACTGAGGTCGAAACAATCGTGGTCGAAACAATCGTGAGCGTTCTCTTCCCAAACACATTTGCTTCGGTTTTTTTAATAATGGTAGTAAAGGACATTTACACGTTGATGAGGCCACCCCTCATGTTCACGTCAGAAGAGTCTGGTTCGTAGAAGATGAAAAGACAGGACATGAGATAATTGGGCAGAACAAAGCGTTGGAAGAACTTGGAATCGCCCCTCCAAGACCGGATAAGTCTATTGGTCGATACAACAACGCAAAGATGACCTTATCTCACGTTTTTGAATCGTATATGTCGCTCACAGGGTCTTTCCATCACCAACAATCATGCGTTTCGAATGTCACTTAATTCTAATGTATTGATTCCGATGGGAGTTTCTGTGGCCGACAGAGCCGCTATGCTTGGTCATTCGATTGAAACGAACTTAAGAAATTACAGTTTTACGAAAAAAGATTACATCGAAAATGTAAAAAATCTGCTTGATATGGCGGAAATTGAGGCAGGGAACCCCAGGGAACCCGAGCATGTGATCGATTTTCGAAAAATAAAGAGCCGGAAAGCCCAGTAAAATCGGGCTTTCCGGTCCAAAGACTAAATGCGGAGAATGGGACTTGAACCCACACGAGATTGCTCCCACAAGATCCTTAGTCTTGCTCGTCTGCCAATTCCGACACCTCCGCGTGATTCATAACGCAAGTGTAATCATACCGCGCGGGAGCACTTTTGTCAAACACTTTCGAACGCACGCGTATAAATAAAATGAACCACTAACCCCGTCCCCAAAGGTTCACTTACCGCTCGATCCGGATGTTGGTCAGTGCGCACTGGTCGCCGGTTAAGGCAACGTAAAGATTCTTCACGTTTCCTTTCACAACCGTGGTGTTCTTGATCGCAATGCCGAAGTTCTCTGTCATCATCGTGATCGTGCGCTCATATCTGGTAAAGGATACCACGCAGTCAAACCCTTTCTTGTTGACTTCCTTCCAGGCATCCCAGCCCGCGAAGTGATCCTGCTTGTTCACGGTCAGCTTATTGCTTGCCATTTCCTGCGTTCCGTTACACTCACCGTCCAGTCTGACAACAGCGAATTCCTGATAATCCGGGCCATTCACCTGACCGTTTGCGGATGTGAACACAACGATGTAGGGGCAATGCCATACCAGCCTTGCCGTCGGAAGGCTCATGGTATGGAAACTGATTACAAGCTGGTCATCGACTGCAATGCCCTCCGAAACATCGGTGCCCTGCCCGTCCACCTGGACGTTTGGAATGTCCCCGGCGGGAACATCGATATAACTGATCTCCTCGGCAATCCGCTCGATATAATTCTCGGGTACCTGTTCTTCATCCTTTTGGATGTTCACGTCACTGATCCTGCAGTATTCGCCGGTCAGGCCGATATAGACATATCTGGAGCTGTCGGGAAGCGCGATGGTGATCACATCGGTCCTTGCACCATCATCGATCTTCATCTGCACATGGTCTTTGCATTTCACTGCTTCGATCTCATAAATGATCGAACCATCCTCTTCCACGCTTCGTTTCGCATCATCATGCAGGATATGTTCAGTCTCGATTTTCCGAACTCCCTTATTTTCCGTAGGGCCGTCCAGCCAAATCGTACAGTATTCGTAATAGCACAGTTCCCTGACCGTCTTCGGATCGTCATGCACGCGTTCATCCAGGGAGTCAAACAGGATGATCGCGCCACCCCTTGCATCCGGATGGTTGGGCTTTTGCGTGACGCGCAGGCGGATCTTCGTGATATTGCGGTCAACGATGATCCCTTCCGCAACCTCCTGCCCGAACTCGAGACATTCCACCTCGTACTTGCCGGCAAGCTCGCTCATGATATCGCTTTCCCGCATCTGGTAAGCAGGATCCTGATCGATCATATTCTGCATGATCTTGGCGATCTCCGGATCAAATTGCGTGCCTGCACCCTTTACGATCTCCTCTCTGACCAGCTGCTGCGGAAGCGCCGAACGGTAACTCCTGTTGGAGGACATGGCGTCATACGCATCTGCTACGGAAATAATCCTTGCGATCTCCGGAATATCTTCTCCTTTCAACTGCTTCGGATATCCTTTTCCGTCATAGCGTTCATGATGGAAATGGGCACCGAGACTAAGGTAAGGATATCTGCTGATCCCCGATAAAATGAAATTGCCTTTGACCGGATGTTGTTTGATGTCCTCATATTCTTCCGGAGTAAGTTTTCCTTTTTTATTGATGATCGTATTGGGGATTCCGATTTTTCCTACATCATGAAGCAGCGCTGCATAATAGATCCGCTTGCATTCTTCTTCGTCTTTGCCAAGCAGGCGTGCGATCTGTTCCGAATACTCCGCGACACGAAGCGAATGTCCGTGGGAATAGGTGTCCTTTGCATCGATCGCATTGACAAGCGCCGTTGCGGTCTGCTCAAACAGACGCATGGCGGAGCGCTGCTGCTCTTTTAAGTTCTCGACTTCAGCCTTCCGGTATTCGTCGATCATTTTGTTTCTGCGGTAAATAATGAGAACGGCAACGAGGGTCAGCAGATTGTTGCACATGCCCGGCAACGTCATCATGTTCTGCGTCTTGATCAGACTCATCGTCATGGACGGAAACTGGAACGCGATAATGATCAGCGCAGTAATGAGACCCGGCTTATGCAAAAGCACCACCAGAAAGATCAGGCTTAAACTGCCGATGGAAGATAAGACGCCGGTGAATGCCGATACCGGTACCGGCATTCCGAAAAATGTCCAGAAACCTCCCGACTTTGAAACCTGTGTGATAAAAACGGCCGTGCTGATGTACAATGCAAGCAGCCCGATATATGTGATGATCCAAACCGGTTTATTTGTTTTCTTCATTTCTTCTCTTTCCTTGCTTAATGTTTCCGGATCCCGACAACAACAAAGCGTCCGTTCTTCACCTGGTAACTGCAGGTGGAAAGCGTGATCAGGTCATCTCCCCACTCCGCTTCGATCCCGGTGTCATAGAGCGCACGCTCCTTCACGTTCTGTACATAGTAGTCAAAATCATCCTTATCCGAGAGATCGGTATAATAATAGTATCGGAATCTTCCGTTATCTTCATCTTTCTCCTGTCTGTATATATCGACATCTCCCATATCAAAATATAGGTTCAGATCGGCCAAAGTCAATTCCGCAGGTTCTACGGGCTCGATCTCTTCTGGCTCTAATCCGCTCTCTTCCGCTTCCGCCCTGCGCTCCTCTTCTTTTCTGGCAACACCGTCTGCTTCGATCGCCGCATCGGCCTGCTCTCTGTCTTCTTCGGTCTCCAGTTCCTCTTCATCGATCTGGGAATAAAAAGCCGCAAACAGTTCATAATCACGCTCTTCGTAAAGCGTGTCAAAATGCAGGGTATGATGGCTCTTTCCGTAGGATTCATCCGCGAATTTCGCAAGCGATCCAAACCCGGTCCCGTCCTTCATGTTGTGTCCGTAGATCAGGGTATTGTGATAATTATCCTGCCAGTTGATCGCAATGAACAACGTTCCTTTGGAAGCCTCACTGCCGTCAATATCCCGGTGCAGAAAATAGTTCTGGGAAAGCGGCGTATAGACTACCGGATCATCGATCACGGAATCATCCACCTTAAGCCAGCCGGCAATGTAGGGATTGATCTCTAAAAGTTCGCGGTATTTCGGGAGCGGATCTGGTTTTTGTTCTTCCACAGGCTCCGGTTCGTTTAAAGCCTCCGCTTTAGCATCACCCGCCGCATCTGCCGCGGCTGCGCTGTCGGCTTCCGTCTCTTCCGGCTCCGCCGTGATGCCACCGTTTACGGCATCGACGACCGCCATATCGTTCGCGGATTGTGTCTCAAAAGTGCCCTCTGCCTTCTGTCTGCGTTCCTCTTCGATCCGGGCTCTGGTGGAAGTACAGCCCGAAAGCAGGATCATGCATAAAAGCAGGATCAACGCGCTTTTGATTTTTCCGTAAGTTCCTCTGTTCATGTTGTCTCCGACTTATCGGGAGTCTCGTCCGTTTGATCCGAAGTCTCGTCCGTTTGATCCGAAGCCTCATCCTCGGCGAAGGTCCGGATCCCCTGACCGAGTTCCGCTTCATGCGCCGTAGAGATGGCTCTGGCTTCTTCTGCAGCCGCAACAAATATCGCAGCGACCTGCGGGTCAAACTGCGTGCCTGCACCTTCCCTGATGATATCCATCGCCTTTTCAAACGGGAACGGATCCTTATAACTTCTCCTGGATACCAGGGCGTCAAAAACATCCGCAACGGCCATGATTCTGGCGGATAAAGGAATGTCTTCTCCTGCCTTTCCGCTCGGATACCCGGTCCCGTCCCATCGTTCATGATGGTAGGTTGCAAGGTTCTTGGCCTCTGCCAGATAGCCGCTGTCGGCAACCAGTGACATCGCAGATGCGATGACTTTGTTACCGGCCGTAGTGTGACTTTTCATTCTGGCAAATTCTTCTTCCGTAAGCCGTCCCGGTTTATTTAAAATTGTATCAGATACCATGATCTTGCCAACGTCATGCAGCGGTGCGGAACTGATCACATCCGCAATGAACTCATCGGTAAGCTGATCGGCATAGATCCCTTTTTCTTTCATTTTTTCCATGATCAGGCGGACATAGGCAGCCGTCTTTCTGACATGGTCTCCCGTATTCTTATCGCGTGATTCGACCATGTCCGCAAGAACATAGATCAGACCGCTCTGCATGCGGCTGATCTCTTCGCCCTTGGCCTCCACATCCTCTAAGTAACCGACGGTTTCCGCAATGGTCTTGGAAAGCGATTCATATAAATTTTCAATCTCATCACCCGTTGCGATGTCCAGGTGCTGCAGCCGCTCGACACTGGTCTCCCTGGCTTCTTCACTGTCATACGCAAACCTCCTGGCAGATACCGTCATCGCTGCGATCGGGTAGATCAGATGATAATCCACCAGCCAGATACAGAGCGAGAGAATGAATATATAGAAGCCCATGAACAGGGAAAATACCTTCGTCATATAGTTTAAACTTGAGAGCCTGATGTCCTCGACCTTGATATCGGCCGCCGCGTAACAGACACAGTTTCCCTGACTGTCATAAATGGGTTCGAATACGGTCAGAAGCCTTCCGTAGATCGTATCGTCAAGGAGCGGCTCGATCGCATTTCCCGCCAGCAGGTCCGCCTTGTAGGGTTTTAAGTATTCCTCGATCGGAATGATATCGCCGGGCTCCTGTGCCTTCACTTCCTCCGTATCCAGGTCAAATACCACGCTGACGGTATCGTTCTCTTCGAAGCGGTAGACATAGATGTATTCAATGTCCGGATTGCCGGAACGGATGCTTTCGAGTTTCTTCTCGATCACGGCATACTCCGGATCGGCTCTGCCTTTGGTCAGATAGGTTTCGATCTTGTCCCCGTTAATATGATCCGCAGCCAGTTTCGCGGCACTCGTACAGCTGTAGGTATACTGCTTGAGCGCAAAATTCTGATAGAGGATATAACTGATGATTGTGGTAACGATCGCAACGCAGACCATGATGACCGAAATGATGGCAATGATCTTGCTGCGCAGGGAAAACGATCTCGTGGAGCTCTTTTTGACGCTCCTTAAGGCCTCCTGCGAAAGCGGCGCCTGCCGCCATCCGGTCAGCCACAGACCCGGTTTATAGCGGTCCGGGATCAGTTTTAAAATGATAAATACGAGGACGACCGTGATCCCCTTATCGATCAGATCGATCGCAAGATCCGAGGTCATCTGTGCCCAGAAAACGCTTAACTTCCCGCTCTCAAGAAGCCTTCTTGCAAAGGGTGCGCTGATCCCCTCACCCATACCGAAACCGTACAAAAGGTAAGTCAGGATGGAGCCGAACCCGCCGCCGATCAGAGCAAAGAGCGGCACGGTCATAAGCGCCTTCCAGAATTTCTGGAAGTATCCTTTCTGTCCGAGGTACGTCCCGCTTGCCGCGATCAATGTCGATAAGACAACGTAATAGGCATTGCCGGGATTCCCCTGCATGTTGATGATATTATTCAGATAACCGACAAAGATGCCCGGCAGATATCCGCCGAGTACCGCCGCAAGCAATGTGCCGATATTATCCAAATATAACGGGATATTAAAATACGTCGCGATCCTTGGCAAAACAAAATTGATCGCAACCGTCAACGCAAAGAACGCGATCTGAAACAGAAAATACTTCCGGCTCTTAAAATCAACCGTCTGATTCGTTTGATTTTCTCCCATAAGCATCTCCTCATCCTGCCATCTGTCACAATATATATTATAACCCCGAACCCGATATTCAGCAAATCAGAACCGCTATTTTTGATACTGTTCCATATCCAGCATTTTCTCGCGCTTTGCCACCGCGACACTGACGGCCACATCCCCGGTGCAGTTGCTCATGCAGCGGAACATGCCCACCAGCGAATCGATCCCCATGATCAGCCCGATCGCCTCGGTCGGCACACCGATCTGCGTCAAAAGCACACTCAGGCAGATCAGTCCGGAGCCGGGGATTCCCGGTGCGCCGACCGATAAGACGATAATGGAAATGACCATCGCGCCGAGTGATGCAGGCGTGACCGGAACGCCGTATACTTTGGCGAGCGCAAGCGAAAAGACCGCCATATAGACACAGGCCCCGTCCATGTTGATGGTCGCACCGAGCGGAACGGACAGGCTGTAGATCTTCTGTGCGATCCCGAGTTTCCGGCAGGCTTCCATGTTCATCGGGATCGACGCGTTACTCGATGCCATGGAGAACACCTGGAGCATGGTCTGCGGATATTTTTTTAAGAAAGGCAGGGGATTTAAGCGGGCAACGATCACCATGATGATACAGTAGATCACCATCATGCAGAGCAGGCCGCATACGAAGGTCGCAAAGATTCCGAAAACGGATGCGATCGTCTCGATACCCATATCCAGCATCATGGAACAGATGGCACAGAAAACGGCGATCGGCATGAAGCGGATCACAAGCGTCGTGATTTTTAAGAACAGGTCGTTGAGTGCCTGGAACAGATCCTTGACCCATTCCGAATAACGGCCGATCATGCCTGCCGCGATCCCGCAGATAACGGCCAGAAAGATCAGCTGCAGCATGTTCGATTCCACAAAGGGCTGCGCAAAATCAGACGGCACGATGTTTACGATCATATCCTTGATGGATACGTTCATCGTCTGGGAGGTGATCTTTTCAACCGCAGAGGATGCAGCATCCGCCTTCATCACACCGCCCGGCTCAAAGAGATAGAACATGCCGATGCCGACCAAAGTCGCGATCAGGGTCGTAAAGAGATACATGAGGACCACACGGCCGCCCACGCGCCCCAGTTCGGAAATATCCGTAAACCGCACGATGCAGGATACGATCGAAAAGAATACGACGGGCGCCACGACCATTTTCAGTGCATTCATATACATGGTCTTGACCGGGATCAGAAAATAAGTATCCAGCTTCCCGTTAAAATCATGAAAGCCCAGTTCCGACAGGATAAAGCCGACCAAAACCGCAAGTGCCATGGCCCCGAGCGTCTGATACAGAAAAGCCCGTTTGGATCTGCGAACCATAAAACTGATCCGGTTAGTCCCGAGGATCCGCCGGTATCTGACCTGCTCGGCCACGGAGTGCAACAGGATGCTGCGGATCATGGCCTGTGCGCCTTCGCCCACCTCATCATCCAGAAGATGCTCCTTCCCGATCTTTTCCGCAGGGTTGAAACGCTCGCCTTTTGCCGACAGATCGATCGTCACGCTGCCAAGAAGCGCATGGATGCTGACAACAACACTCCCATCCGATGCATGTTCCATCAGGCTCTCTGCCGTCTCTTCCGTTGCCAGACAGGCTTTCCTGACATCATCTTCCCTAATGCCGCGGGAAATAAGCTGTTCTCTTACAAACTGAACGATATTTGCGATTTCTTCGCCGGCTTTCACGGTTTTTCTGATAAACATGACTTTTCCCCCTTTCCTATTATAATACCATATTTTGTTTTACATGCCGCCTGCCACTTGTTATAATTACAATGCATGATGTTTTAAGGAGATCGAAACGGATGAAAAACTGGAAAATCTGGCAGATCATTGCATTTGTCGCAACTTGTGTGTGTTTGAACATCGGTGGGAAACTACTGGTCGTCCGGCTGGATCTTCCATTGTGGGCGGATTCGTTCGGCACCGTGTTATGCGCCTATATCGGCGGTCCGATATGCGGTGCCCTGGTGGGACTTACCGGAAACCTCGCATATGGGGTGATCAACCAGTTTTCTGCAGGCTATTCGGTCACAAGCATCGCACTCGGCATTATCATCGGCATTGCCGCACACCGCAAATTATTTGACCGTTTCTATGGTTTTATGAAGACAGCGTCTCTTGCAATGCTCACGGCGCTGGTCGTATCCCTGCCGGTGAATTTTATCCTCAGTGACGGTTATACCGGTAACACATGGGGAAATGCCGTGATCGATTATCTGCTGGATAATCAGTGGCCTCGTGTCATCTGCTGTTTCATGGGACAGTTTGCGATCGAGTTCGCGGACAAAATACTGACGGTTGCTGCCGTATATCTGATCATTCTGATCCAGAAGTGGTACCAGCGCCGGGTTGAGAAAAAGCGGATCCGCAAGAGCGGTATGGGCGGAATGGCTGCGATCCTGATCCTCTCGTTCGCCCTTGGCACGTGCATGGCATCTCCCGTTAATGCCGCAACCGTACAGAAGGGGGAAGCCCCGGATTATAACGACTATGTCCAGACGATTTACAGCAGCAACAACGGCCTGCCCTGCGGCGAGGCCAATGACATCGCGCAGACCAACGACGGGGTTCTCTGGATCGGAACATATGCAGGCCTCTACCGCTATAACGGACGCGAATTCCGCTGGGTGGATAATTACGAATCCGTCAAGAACGTCAACTGTCTTTATGTGGATGAGGAAGGCCGGATGTGGATCGGTACCAATGACAACGGCCTGTCCATTGTGATCCGGGAAAAGGTCGTGAACGTACTCGATCAGGAAAGCGGTCTCCCGTCCAATTCCGTGCGTTGCATCGTGCGTGCTTCCGACGGTTATTATTATGTGGGTACCACAAACAGCATGCAGATCCTTGTAATGAACAACGGTCTGAAGGACGTGAGTACTCTGGAAGCGGTCAACTACGCAGACAGCATCACCGCGGATCAGAAAGGCCATGTGGCAACCATCTCTTCCGACGGCCGGCTGTTTTTGCTGAAAAAGGGTGAGATCCTGACTTCAATCGTCCTTCCGGATGAACAGGAGCTCTTCAACTGCTGTGCGTTCTCACCGGACGGCACGCTGATGGTCGGTTCCTCGACCAATCATATTTACTGTTTTGATGTTTCCGGCGATGATTTTGAACAGCTGGATATCATGACCTGTGCGAACGTAAACAGCATTAACAATCTGAATTACTTAGAGGACGGCACACTGTTTGTCTCCACCGACAGCGGCATATCCTATTTTGATAATGACGGCTACCATCGCCTGAACACAAACGAATTCAACAATTCCATTGACAATATGCTCTATGACTATCAGGGAAACCTGTGGTTCACATCCTCAAGGCTCGGCCTGCTCCGGCTTGCCAAGTCTCCTTTCAAGGATATCTACGGGGCCATCGGCATGGAACGCCGGGTCGTCAATGCCATTGTCTTCTGGCAAGGCAATTACTACATCGGTACCGATACGGGACTGGATATCGTGGATAAAGCCTGCCACAACCAGATTCACAACAATCTGACCGCGGCACTGGACGGAAAGCGCATCCGTTGTATGTATGTGGATGACAACGATCACCTTTGGATCTGTACATACGGAAGCGGTCTGATGGAATATGCGCCGAACGGAGAATCCTGGGCATATAACGCAGACAGCGGCAGTTTCGGAAACCGTGCCAGGATCGTAACGGGTCTGTCGGACGGAACGATCCTTGCCGCCGGTGATACCGGGATCAGCTTTATCAAAAACCATGAGATCGAGCGGACCATCCGTAACGAAGACGGTCTGATCAACTCCATGATCCTGACTGTAACGGAACGCAGTGACGGCACGATCTTAGCGGGAACCGACGGGGACGGGATCGCCGTTTTAAAGGACGGCAAAGTCACGGATATGCTGACGCGCGACGACGGCTTAAGCAGCGGTGTCATCCTGCGTACGGTCAAAGATCCCAAGTCTGAAGGCGTGTTCATCGTTACCAGCAACAGCCTGTGCTATCTCGAACCGGACGGCTCGGTACGCGTGCTCGATAAATTCCCGTATTTCAACAACTATGATATCTGGGTCAAGGATGAGGATACCCTCTTTGTTATGTCCAGCGCCGGCATCTATGTCGTGGAACGGGATGAACTCGTGGCAGGCGGCGAAATCGTCTGGGAACTTTTGGATGCCAGACGCGGACTCGGTACTTCCTTAACCGCCAATTCCTGGAATTATTATAACGGGAACGGAGACCTCTTCCTTCCCTGTGACACCGGTGTTTATAAGATCGACGTTGAAAAATACAACAGCGATGTCCGTTCTTACCGTATGCAGCTTGCTTCCGTGAAACTGGATGATGTTCTGCAGCCGATTTCGCGCAGAGGAGCCATCACGATCGGACAGGGTGTCAGCCGTGTGGAACTGAGTCCGGAGATCCTGAACTATACCATTCAGGAACCCAATGTTGGCTACTATCTGGAAGGCTTTGACACGCAATGGACGATCGTTCCGCAGAACAGCCTGAACAATATCATCTATGTTAATCTTCCCGCCGGAAATTATACCTTCCGTCTGGCGATCTTTGACAGTGCGGGCGAACGGGTTCTGGAGGAGCGCAAGTTCGATATCGTCAAAGTCGGTGAACTCTATGAGCAGCCGTTCTTCCGCGTTTACATGCTGCTGCTTCTCTCCTTAAGCCTGATCTGGTTCACCTGGCTCATCGTGCAAAGACAGCTGAACCAGCAACAGATCAAATTGAACATGGCAAATGAAACGGTTATGGCGATCGCAAACGCAGTCGATGCCAAGGACGTCCGTACGCACCAGCACTCCCTGCGTGTGGCCAAATATTCGGCGATGATCGCGGAAGAAATGAAGTGTTTCAAATGGTGGCATAAACGCAAGGCCATCTCCAATCTGCGCAAGGCTGCCCAGCTGCATGACATCGGCAAGATCGGTGTTCCGGACAGCGTGCTGAACAAGGTCGGCCGCCTGACGGATGAGGAATATGTGCAGATGAAATCCCATGTAACCAGAGGTGCGGATATCCTGAAGGATTTCACCCTTGTGGAACATGTTGAAGAAGGAACGCGCTATCACCATGAGCGCTATGACGGGCGCGGCTATCCGGACGGATTAAAAGGAGAAGAGATCCCGCTCATCGGCAGGATCATCAGTGTGGCCGATGCGTTCGATGCCATGACCTCGAACCGTGTCTACCGCAATCACATGGATACCGATTACGTCATGAACGAAATGAAGCGCGGAAGGGGTACACAGTTTGATCCCGATGCGCTGGATGCGTTCTTCCGCCTGGTGGATAAGGGCGTGATCAATCCGGATGCGATCTATGCACAGAAGGCTGTAGAGATCCAGCAGGCCGGTCAGGAAGCGCAGGAAGAACTTGCACGCCGCGTGGAAGAAGACAAAAAGATCCAGTCTGCCCAGATGCAGGACGAGCATAAAGAAGACAAAAAAGGAGCCGACGAATGAAGAAAGTATACATCACAACCGTTCTTACCTGTCTTGTCGTGCTGGCTTTACTGATCTGCGGTTTTAAGCTGTTTCATCCCGAAGCCGGCAGAAATCACCTGACCGTCGGTTTCATTTATGACAATGACGAAAGTACGCCTTACACCTATAACTTTTCTCTTGCAAAGGATGCCGTGGAAAAGAAATACGGGAACAAGGTGACGATCTTAACCTGCAGCAACGTTCTGGATGAAGAGATGGAAGAACCCATACGGGAACTGGTCGGCGAAGGCTGTGACATCATCTTCTTTAACGGCTACAGTGAACTGGTCAGAAAACAGGCCGAGAAATACCCGCATATCCAGTTCTGCCAGACATCCTATATGGACATGAGCGATCAGATCGTTCCTGCCAATTATCACACCTTTAAGGGCGAGGCCTATCAGGCCCGCTATGTCAGCGGCGTTGCGGCAGGCATGAAGATGAAAGAAATGATCTTAGACGGGACCATCGCACCGGAAGAAGCTGTTGCAGGCTTTGTGGCAGCGTTTCCCACATCGGAAGTCATCTCCGGTTATACGGCCTTCTTCCTCGGGATCCGTGCGATCGTGCCGCAGGCCCTGATGCGCGTATCCTACACGAATACCTGGAGCAGTTATGCGCAGGAGAAGGACGCTGCAAAACAGATGATCGAGGACGGCTGTGTGATCATCTCCCAGCATACCGATACCATCGGTCCCGCGATCGCCTGTGAGGAAGCTTCGGAAGCAGGCAAACCCGTTTATTTTGTCGGCTATAACCAGAGCATGTCGGAAGTCGCTCCGGGAACGTCGCTTGTCACCGCCCGGATCGACTGGGAGCCCTATGTGCTTTCGGCCGTGGATGCAGTCATGATGAACAAAGACATCGAGAAAAACCTGACCGGGCAGGTCCATCTGCACGGAACGGATGCCTCTGCAGGCTTCGGTGCCGGATGGGTGGCAATGGATGACCTGAACCTGCAGGTTGCTGCCGAAGGAACACAACAAGCCATGGATAAGGCCATTGACCGGTTTAAGCTCGGATTCGTCGATTTTGTTTTCCGGGGTAATTATCTCGGGATCAATCCCGATGATCCGAATGATACCTATAATCTGCAGGGCGGCTATATCGAGAACGCAACGACCTCTTATCCCCTGTTCCATTACATCCTCAAAGATGTGATTACGATTGTGGAATAAACTGTAGATACCGACTGAACATGCGGACACTTTCTGATTATCTGACGGAACAATTCGGTGAAAAAGTATACCGGCTTTCCCTTTCATCGGGATGCAGTTGTCCAAACAGGGACGGCAAAATCACTTCCGGCGGCTGTACCTTCTGTTCCGCAGGCGGATCCGGTGAATTCGCATCAGCTTTTGCGCCGATCGATGAACAGATTGCAGAAGCAAAGAAACGCATCGCCCGAAAGACCGGGGCGAAAAAATTCATTGCTTATTTCCAGTCTTTCACCAACACTTACGGTGATATCCCGCAATTAACACAACTGTATACGGATACGATCCGGCGTGATGAGATCGTTGCCTTATCTCTCGCAACAAGGCCGGACTGCCTTGGAGACGATGTCATGGACATGCTCTGTAAGCTTCGGGAATACAAGCCGGTATGGATCGAACTCGGCCTGCAGACCATCCATGAGCAGACTGCGCACGCCATTCACCGGGGATATGATCTCCCGGTATTTGCGGATGCCTATCACAGGTTAAAACAGGCCGGATTCGAAGTGATCGTACATGTGATCCTGGGTCTGCCCGGAGAATCAGAGGAGGATATGCTGTCAACGATCCGCTATCTGGCAGCTTTAAATCCGCCGCTTGACGGGATCAAGCTCCAGATGCTGCAGGTCCTCTCGGGAACCGAAATGGGGGATGCGTATCTGCGGAATCCCTTCCCGCTCATGGACCTTACGGAATACGCAGCCCTCGTTGCAAAATGCGCTGCGCTTCTACCGGACCGTACCGTGATACACCGCATGACCGGCGACGGACCAAGACGCCTTCTGATCGCACCGCTGTGGTGTCTTGATAAAAAACGTGTACTGAATACAATCCGGAAACAATTAGCCGGGGCAGAATCATGAAACGAATAAGAATCCTTCCAATCCATATGATCCCGCTCAGTTTTTTAGCGGTCATCTTATCCGGAGCACTCCTTCTGATGCTCCCCGCCGCAACCGCACCCGGCGCCGAAACGGATTTCCTGACGGCATTATTTACCGCAACGACTTCCGTATGCGTAACCGGGCTGGTCGTTGTGGACACCTATGCCCATTGGACCGTCTTCGGGCAGTTCATCATTCTGCTCCTCATTCAGATTGGCGGGCTCGGTGTGGTATCGGTGGTTTCCATGCTCTTTCTGGTCAGCCGGAAGAAATTTGCGCTCGGGGACCGCATGCTCCTTGGCGATTCCTTAAACATCGATAAGAAAAAAGGATTATTGTCATTCCTGCTGCGCATGTTCCGACTGGTATTTGTGGTCGAAACGACAGGTGCCGTTCTTTGCGCCATCCGGTTTGTACCGGACATGGGATTTTCAAAAGGCTTATGGGCTGCTCTGTTTCAGTCGGTCTCGGCCTTCTGTAATGCGGGCATGGATGTCCTGGGACCGGACAGTCTGATCCGCTACAACGATCAACCGCTTATCCTGCTCGTGACGATGTTTCTGATCGTAACAGGCGGCCTGGGCTTTGTGGTCTTACTCGACCTGATCGACGGGTGCAAAGAGAGTGTGAAAAGACACTTTCCCCCCTCCGTGTTTTTTCGTCATCTTCCGGAGCACAGTAAGATCGTCCTGCTCATGAGCGCAGTTCTGATCCTTTCCGGAGCCGCATGCTTTATGGCTGCCGAATATCGGAATCCCGGTACAATGGAAGGCATGAACTTCGGGCAAAAGATCCTGAACAGCTTCTTCCAGTCCGTCACGCTCCGTACCGCCGGATTTGCCACGATCCCGCAGGAAAACCTTACGGAACTGTCCTGCATGGCCGGCTATGTTCTGATGTTTATCGGCGGCTCTCCTGTCGGAACGGCAGGCGGCATTAAGACCGTGACCGTGTTCCTGATTTTTATGAATGCGTTGTCATATATCCGCGGCAAAAAAGAAACCGTGGTATTTCATAAACGGGTATCGGGCGAACTGATGCGAAAGGCATCCGCGATCTTTCTGATCAGTCTGATGACCGTATCGATCATGACTTTTCTGCTGATGACAAGAAGCGGCCTGAAGCATACGGATGCCCTCTATGAAGTCATCAGTGCCCTCGGAACGGTCGGCGTATCAAGAGCGATCACACCGACTTTAGACTCCGCCGGCAGGATCATGATCATCATCTCCATGTTCCTTGGCAGGGTCGGTCCGATCTCCATGGCGATCTTCTTTACCAAGAGAACGGGATCACCCGACACTGTCCGTCACGCGGAAGGAACTTTCTTTGTAGGCTAGGAGGCATAACATGAACAAGAAATCTGTAGCAGTACTGGGACTTGGAAAATACGGGAAAAGCCTTGCGGAAAATCTGTACCGGCTGGGTGCCGACGTGCTCGCTGTCGACCGCGATGAAAAGATCATCGAGGATTTTGCAGGAAAATGCACTTCTGCCGTCTGTGCGGACCTGTCCAGTGAAGATGAGATCCTCTCTCTCGGTCTGAAAAATATGGACATTGTGGTGATCGCCATGGGCGATGATCTTGCCGCAAGCATCCTGACGCTGAACCTGGCCAAGGAACAGGGGGTTCCGCTGGTGGTCGCCAAGACCTCTTCCGAGCAGATGTCTTCCATTCTGCGCAAGATCGGCGCGGACAAGATTTTAGATCCGGAGCGGGAAGGCGGCGAGCGTTCCGCAAGGATCCTGCTCTCCTCTGTCTTCAAGGATTACTTTAAACTTGATGACAATATGTATATGGTCGAGATGCTCCCGGAAAAAGAATGGATCGGCAAATGCTTATCCGAATTAAATCTAAGGAGCAAGAAAAACCTGAATGTTGTTGCGATCCGCAAAAAAGGAGGAAAATGGCATTTTGTCGACCCGTCTGTTCCGATTGAAGCGGACAGCATTCTGTTGATCGTTATGGAGAAAAAACATCTTTTGGGTTAAAATAGAACTATGGGGCCGCAATTATACTTCGACAATTACACAGCCGCATCCGATGTGACGGTTCTTGCGATCTGCATCGTGATCGGGATTCTGATCATGACGTCGTTCGTGACCAGGACCCGGCCGTTCTTTCTGTTTGTCAACATGCTGGTAAGCCTTGTACTTGCCGTCTTATCCGACATGATCCTGCACGATAGTTACGCGCATACCACGAACGGAAAATCGCGATCGAGATCACCGAATCCAGAACGGAAAGTGATCTGATGATCGTTAAGACCAGGATCGAAGAATTGCAGCACACCGGGGTCAAATTCTATCTCGACGATTTCGGTACCGGCTATTCCAATATGGAGCGTATCATGACGCTGCCGTTTGATATCATTAAATTTGACCGCTCTCTCGTCAATGCCAGCTGCACGAGCGAACGCTCCCGTGAGATCGTCGGCCGCCTTGCCGCGATCTTTGCGGATCTTGATTATGCGGTTCTCTATGAAGGGATCGAGGATACCGATACCGAGCAGCAGTGTATCGGCATGTCCGCTTCCTACCTGCAGGGCTTTAAGTATTCCAAGCCCGTTCCCATTGATAATCTTTCACATTTTTTCACAAAGGAACAATAAGAAAGCACAGCGTACATTTACAGGAGGGTTATGCCATGTTACAGGAATTCTACACATTAAATGACGGATCGAAGCTGCCAAAGATCGGCTTTGGCACCTATAACGAAGAATTTGCGGATAACAAAGAAGTGATCCTGCAGGCGCTCGATTGCGGCTACCGTTTTTTTGATACCGCCTCTTTGTATGAGACGGAACGCTCGCTTGGCAACGCGCTGAAAGAAAGCGGCATCAACCGGTCCGATGTGATCATTGAGACCAAGCTCTGGATCGATGAGATGGGCGCCGGTCAGGTTGAAAAAGCATTCGAGCGCTCCTTAAACCGCCTGCAGACAGATTACGTTGATATCTATATGATGCACTGGCCCAGACAGACCGGTGCCGATGATGAAGATTGGAAGACGCTGGATACGGAGACCTGGCAGGCTATGGAAAAGTTAGTGGAGCAGGGCAAAGTCAGACGTCTGGGACTTAGCAATTTCCTGCCGCATCACTTAAAGAACATTCTGGATACCTGTAAGATCCGTCCGGTTGTCGATCAGTTAGAACTGCATCCCGGTTATTCACAGGAAAATGCCGTGGCATTCTGTCAGGCAAACGGCGTGCTCCCGATGGCCTGGTCTCCGCTTGGAAGAGGCCGGGAAAACGCGACCATCGGAAACTCCATTCTGGTGAAACTCTCCGAAAAATACGGGAAGACCATCCAACAGATCAACCTGCGTTTCCTGCTGCAAAAAGGGATCCTGCCGATCCCCAAGGCATCGACAAGATCCCATATGAAGGCAAACATGGAAGTGTTTGATTTTGCCTTATCGGAAGATGATCTCTCCATGCTCTCCTGCATGCCGCAGACCGCATGGCTGGAAGAACATCCGGATTTTGCGATTCCCGGTCGCAAGAGTAACCCGGACAACATCTGACCGAACTGTGTCCGCCATCTCCTACCCGATCAGCCAGTCGTACATATCGCTGTACTTGTGCGCACTGACTTCCCAGGAGAAGTCGGCCTTCATGCCGCGCTCGATGATCTTGTTCCACTCACGCTTCTTGTACTTGTAAATACCGTCCGCATAACGGATCGCATTGAGCATTTCATGCGCGTTGTAGTTGCGGAAACTGAAGCCGGTACCCCTGCCTTCATACTCATTGTAAGGCTCTACCGTATCGCGCAGGCCGCCGGTCTCCCTGACGATCGGCACCGTGCCGTAACGAAGCGCCATGAGCTGGGATAAGCCGCAGGGTTCAAACTGCGAAGGCATTAAGAAGGCGTCCGCTCCGGCATAGATCTTATGCGAAAGTTCCTCGGAATAATAAATGTTCGAAGAGACCTTGTTGCCGTATTTCCAGTCGTAATGCCGGAACATGTTCTCATACTGCCATTCACCGGTACCTAAGATCACCACCTGCACATCGAGCTGGCAGATCTCATCCATCATATAAGCCACAAGATCGAAGCCCTTCTGGTCCGTAAGTCTGGATACGATACCGATCACGAACTTCTTATCATCCTGTTCAAGACCTGTCGTTTCCTGCAGGTCGCGCTTGTTCTTGATCTTTTCCTTGCGGAAGTTCTCCACGTTATAGGGATGCTTGATATATTTATCCGTCTCCGGATTGTACTCATGATAATCGATGCCGTTCACGATCCCTCTAAGGTCATGCGTTCTCGCAGCAAGCAGGCCGTCTAAGCCCTCCCCGAAGAACGGTGTCTTGATCTCTTCTGCGTAGGTATTGGAAACCGTCGTGATCGCATCCGCATAGACCAGGCCGCCCTTTAACATATTCGCATCCTTATAAGCTTCCAGTTTATCCGGCACAAAATAGTAATCCGGCAGACCCGTAAACTGCTGGATCGTCTTCTTGTCCCACACGCCCTGGAATTTCAGGTTGTGGATCGTCATGACGGTCTTGATCCCGTTGAAGAACGGATTGCCCTGGAAGCTGTCTTTTAAGAAGACGGGGATCAGTCCGGTCTGCCAGTCATGGCAGTGGATCAGGTCCGGTCTGAAATCAAGGATCGGCAGGGCAGAGAGCACCGCTTTACAGAAATAGCAGAACTTCTCGATATCCCACTTCACATCCCCATAAGGCGTGAATCCGTTGAAGTAATACTCATTATCGATAAAGTAATACTTTACGCCGTCAAGCTCCATGTCAAACAGCCCGACATACTGCGTCTTCGTTCCGATGTCCATGTAGAAATGCGTGAGGTAATTCATCTTCTCACGATATTCCCAGGGGATGCACATGTACTTGGGCATGATCACCCGCACGTCAAAATAACGCTTATCGAAGTTCTTGGGGAGCGATCCCACAACGTCCGCCAGGCCGCCTGTCTTGATAAACGGTACACATTCCGATGCAGCAAATAATACTTTTCTCATGGCAAATCTCTCCTTATGTATTGTCCCAGACCGCTCCTGCCGGTAAAATCACCGTCCTTGGCAAGGACCTGTCCTCTTAATATGGTCATGGTCGGATAGCCGTCCACAACAAACCCTTCGTAACATGTATAATCAACATTTTCGTGAAGGATATCGTGCCTGATCGTTACCTGTTTGTCCGGATCGTATAAAACGAGGTCCGCATCGGAACCGATCCGGATCGTACCCTTTCTCGGATACATGCCGAACAGTTTTGCCGGATTCGTGCTGACCAGCTTCGAAACAGCCGTCATGGACAAGCCGCGCTTCCTGCCTTCGGAATACATGAGCGGGATCCGCTCTTCGATCCCGGTCCCGCCGTTGGGGATCTGTGAGAAATTATGTAAACCAATCTTCTTTTGTTCCATCGGGAACGGGCAGTGATCCGTTGCAACGACTTTGATCGTGCCGTTCTTTAATGCCTCCCAGAGATATTCCTGATCCGCTATGGAGCGAAGCGGCGGAGACATGACATATTTTGCGCCTTCAAAATCCGGAAGTTCATAGAGGGAATCATCCAGAAACAGATACTGCGGGCAGGTCTCCGCAAAGACCGGATGCCCCATCGATCTGGCTTCCTCGATGCATTTGATGCTCTCCCGGCAGGTGTTGTGTACGATATAAACCGGTGCCATATCCGTCATGGCAGCAAGCTGCAATACGCGGTTCACAGCCTCGCCTTCACAACGGTCCGGTCTGGAAACGGGATGGTATTTCGGATCCGTCTTCCCCGCCGCAAGCAGTTTCTTGGTCCGGTAGGAAATGACCCCGTAATTCTCACAGTGTGCGGTCACAAGCGTCCCGAGATGTGCGGAGCGGTCCAGCACCCTGCAGAGTTCCTCATCGGAAAGCCGCATGCCGTAGACGAGATAAACCTTAAAGCTGGTCACGCCCTGTGAGACCATATCCGCCATTTCATTCAGTGTCGCATCATCCGCGCGCACCAGCGACATGTGCATGCCGTAGTCGACATTGGCGCCCTTTGCTTTTTCCTTCCATACTTTCAGGGCATCCGCAAGGCTCCCTTCCGGTTCCTGGCAGGCGTAGTCAACGATCGTTGTGGTACCGCCGACGGCCGCTGCGATCGTTCCGGTTGCAAAATCATCCGCGCTTTTGATGTTATCCCGAAGCGGCATGTCCAGATGCGTGTGCACATCCACGCCGCCGGGCAGCACATACTGTCCCGCCGCATCGATGGTCTCTTTGGCTTCGCCGATGCCTGCCGTAACATCGTCCCCTCTTGGCATGATGTTTGCGATGCATCCGTCCAAAACGGCAAGATCCGCTTCCACAATGCCCTTTTCGGTAACCAGTTTTCCGTTCCGTATTACCAGATCATACATGTTCTCCCTCCTCACCTGCAGATTCTGTATTATCGTTATGCTCCGGATTCTGCCCCGCTTCAGAGGCATCTGCCGGATCTTCTTTCTGTTCGATCCTGTCCTTCTCGATGATCTCCACATCGATGACCCGCTCCGGTGTCACTTCTTTCAGTCTCTTTGCGATCTTTCTGCGCCTGATCCGGACGATCAGCCGGATGATCAGAATGAGCAGCAGCACCAGAAGCAGCAGCAGGCCGCATGCGGCAAAGCCGAATTTGTTCGGATGCTTAAACAGGGAAACGGGATTTCTCGAATCATCCACCACTTTCCGGTTGTGGGTGACACTGTAGTATTCCGGGATCCTGCTCACGCCGTTTTCATCCTTTTCAAAGGATTGCATATACTGCACGATCGCATCCCAGGCTTTCAGTTCGCTGCCGTCCGCCTGGTAAATGATCACCTCGTTGAAATCCGTGACCGGTGTTCCGTCCGCCTTCTTGGGAACAACGCTTAACAGTCCCTTGCTGACATTTGTGACCGACTCCAGCATGAGCCCTGAATACATATCCGTGACCACACGGTAAAGCTTTTTATCATCCAGTTTGGCTCTGGTATCTGACTGCAGGGGCTCCGAGATCCAGATATCATTGACTTTGTTTAAGATCATCCTGTGCGGGTTATAGGAAAAGGACAGGCCGCTCATGTACAGCCTTGCCGAATCCATGAGGTCGGATACGGAAGCATCCACCTCCGCAACGGTCCGAAGCTCTTTCCCGGTAAGATATAAACTGATCAGCGGATATCCGACCGTTCCGTCAGCCCCCGATCCCAAGGAAAAGGAACCGAATACATCCGCAACGAGGATATCGCCCGGATAATAAGTGTCACGGATCGTTCCCGAGGGCGCGACACCGACATCCGCGTAATGCTCCATGCCCGAAGGCGTCTGATTGACCGCATAGCGGTAAGCATCGGAGATCAGGTCTCCCAGACGGTGCTCCGTATGGATCTGATACATGTCATCGACGCTTTCAAACGAATAATCGTTTACCGCCACAACCTCATTGGCCGTATAGCCGAAATCCTTCAGATATGTTTCGTCGATCTGATCGGCAAAGGCCTGAATCTCTTTCAGCGTTTCAGGATCTTCCGGAATGGAGGAGTCCGTTTCGATCAGTTCCCAATTTGTGATCTCCCAGCGTCCTTTTTTATTCTGTACAAAATGCGCGTTGCCGACATAGTAACCGTAACAGCCGGCACTGACGATCGTCGTGTTCTTGATCACGATCGGCTCTTTCGTGACCGAATGCGAATGCCCGCTGATGATCACATCGATATCCGGGATTTCTTTGGCTATGATCTCGTCTTCCGATTTCTTCGGATTGGCATTGGTCCCGCAATGTGAAAGCAGCACAATCATGTCGACATCTTCGTTCTCTTTGATCTTTGCAACCGTCTTCTTCGTGTACTCGATCGGATCCAGCCACGCAAGCTCACAGCGGGGTGCACAGTCGATCGCATCATAGCCGAGCGTGCCGGTCACGGCAACCTTAAGGTCCCCCTTCTGCAGCACGACATAGTCGCTGTACCCGTATTCCTTCAGGGCTTTGGTGATCATCTGCGAACCCGTATTCTGGGAAGTAAGATCAAAGTTGTTGATGACAAAGGCAGGCCTCGGATCTCCCGATGCGGCAGCCACATGGAACATATCCGCCAGGGCTTCCGAACCGTAGTCAAAATCATGATTGCCGAATGTTGTGGCATCAAATCCCATCCTGCCGAGCATCCGGATCTCCGGCGCTTCGGTCGTATACAGCACCTGATAGAGTGTGCCCATGGGATAATCGCCCGCATCCAATACAAGGGTATCGGGATTGACGGCTCTCTGCCTGTCAATCACGGTCTTGATCCGCGCGAATCCGCCCGCTTCCACAGGCTCCGCCCCGCTTTGCATGCCGCGCGTCGTGATATAACCTTCCAGCGTGGAATGCAGATCATGCGTGCACAGGATATCCGCTTCCTTTGCAGGCTCTTTGTCTGCACCAAATGCAAATGCAGGTGACGTGACAAGCAGAGTCAGCAGAAGGCCTGATGCAAGTTTACATAATTTTCTCATGTCATGCTCCGTTTATAGGTTTTGGCGGCTTCCAGCATTTCCCTGGCGTTTTCCAATACCGTTTCGGTGACCTGGGCGCCGGACAGCATTCTTGCAAGCTCCCGCTTCCGCTCTTCCGCATCCAGTTCCTTGACCGATGTAACGGTGCGGCCGCCTGAAACCGCTTTGCTGATCTCATAGTGCACGTCCGCCATGGATGCGATCTGCGGCAGATGCGTTACGCAGATGACCTGATGGTCCTTTGCAAGATCCGAAAGCTTTTCGGAAACCTTCCCTGCCGTCACGCCGCTGATCCCCGTGTCGATCTCATCAAAGATCAGGGTCGGGATGGCATCCTTCTTGGAAAGCACCGCCTTGAGCGCCAGCATGATACGCGAGAGTTCACCGCCCGAAGCCACGTTCACAAGCGGTTTGACTTTTTCGCCGGGATTGGTACTGATCAGGAAGGACACGTGATCGTAGCCATCGGGCGATATTGCTTCGGGATCCGGTTCCACGCTGACTTCAAATCTTGCATCCAGGAAATTCAGGTCCAAAAGTCCTGCAGCAAGTTCCTTGGAAAGGATCTGCGCTTCCTTCTGCCGCATGGCAGAGATCTGCTCACAAAGCGATAAACAGGTCTGCTTCGAAGCGGCAAGGTCTGCAGCAAGCTTTGCCAGATAAGCCTCAAAGTCATTGAGCTTTTCGATCTTTTCCGTAAGCGCTTCATAATAGGCAAGCGCTTCCGCAATGCTGCCGCCGTATTTACTCTTGATCTTATTTAAAACATTCAGACGCTCTTCCGTTTCCGCAAAGGTCTGCTCTTCAAAATAGAGGCCCTTCTCGTAATCGGCAAGCGACCGGTTGAAATCGTTCAGCAGGTCATCGATCTGCGTTAACATCGTAAGCAGTTCCGATAAGTCATCATCATATTCCGAGACCGCACGCAGTTCCGAAACGGAACGGCCGATCGCCGATCCCGCACTCTCCCCGCTCTCATATCCCGTGGAA
Source organism: Lachnospiraceae bacterium (assembly GCA_017544705.1). Taxonomy (GTDB): domain Bacteria; phylum Bacillota; class Clostridia; order Lachnospirales; family Lachnospiraceae; genus UBA2868. The sequence goes on from JAFYDQ010000051.1 coordinate 23,570, forward strand.
TAGTGCGCATTCTGCACAGCTTCTGCAATCCGTTTTGCATGCACCATCTTGCGGTAATCCGCTTCCAGTTCCTCATCTTCGCCGGGCCTTAAATGCGCGTTTTCGATCTCATCTGCCTCAAACTGCGCAAGCGACAATTCCCGCTCTCTATTGCCCTGCAGTTCCTCCGCTTCTGCGAAAGTGCGTTTTAATTCCGTATAATCTTCATAGGCTTCCTGCAGTTTGCCAAGCAGGTCCGCACAGGGCGCACCGCAATAAAGATCCAGGATCTCGCGGTGCTTTTTCTCGTAAAGAAGCGACTGGTGTTCGTGCTGTCCGTGAATGTCGATGAGCACGCCCGCCAGGCTCTTTAAGGCCGCAGCCGATACAGTCTCCCCGTTCACCCTGCAGACACTGCGCCCGTTCGTGATCTTTCTCTGCATGATGATCAGTCCGTCTTCCTCCGGCAGTTCCAGTTCTTTTAAGAGCTGTTCCTGTTCCTTCGTTTCGATCGTAAAGATCAGTTCACACAGCGCATGCTCCGCATCTTCCCTGACAACATCTTTGGGCATGCGTTTTCCGAGCGTAAAATTCACGGCATCGATGATGATCGATTTGCCTGCGCCCGTCTCACCGCTTAAGATATGCAGCCCTTTATTCAGTTCCATCTCCACATCGTCAATGAGGGCGATGTTTTTGACATGAATGCTCTGTAACATGGATTCCCGTTTCCGTTATTTCTTCCAAAGATCGTTGAGTTTGCGGCGTACTTCCTTGGCTTCCTCGATCGAACGTACCGCGCACATGATCGTATCGTCTCCCGCAATGGTCCCGACGATCGAACTCAGTTCCATGGCATCCATCGCTGCCGCAACAGCCATTGCCATACCCGAAACCGTCTTGACGACCAGAATGTTCATGGCAATATCCATGGAAACCACGCCGTCCCGGAACACGCGGATATACTTTTCATTCAGGCTCGGTGTCCCGCCGCTGCTGAGTGCATAGCGCTGTCTCCCGTTCTCGCTGTCCGTGACTTTGACCAGATGCAGCAGCTTAATATCTCTGGATACCGTCGCCTGCGTCACGTTGAACCCGGCATCCCCTAACATGGACGCCAGCTCCTCCTGGGTCTCCACGGCATTTTGGGTGATCAGTTCAATGATCTTTTCACAACGTTTGTTTCTCATACCATCCTCGTTCGTGATTAATATTATGATGATACGGCCATCTTTCTGGACAGGGTCTTTAAGAAGCTCTCCTTGTTCAGCCGGATCAGTTTTGTTACGATGTCGGCCGCGCTGATCGTGATGCTCTCATTCGGCAGCAGTTCCAGCTCCCTGCCACCGTCAAAAGATGCCGCTGCTTTCGTTTCCATCCCGCTCCTGCCATCCAGGATGCGGATCTTTACCACATCATCCGCCGAGAGCACGATCGCCCTGGAATTCAGGTTGTGCGGGCAGATCGGTGTGAGCAAAATCGCACTGGCATCCGGCTCCACGATCGGTCCGCCGGCGGAAAGGTTGTAAGCGGTGGACCCCGTCGGTGTGGAGACGATCATGCCGTCCGCCGTATAGGTGGCAAGCAGCATTTCATTGACATAGATCTCAAATTCCAGAATGCGCAGCGACCCGTTCCTGGCAATGACGATATCATTGAGCGCATGCCATTTTTCATGGCCCGTAACGCTGCTGCCGGCTAACATCATGCGCGTTTCCATGTCAAAATCACCCGCGATGAGTTTTGTAAGGCTTTCTTCGAGATTCCCGATCTCGATCTCTTCAAGAAAGCCGAGCGTACCGAGATTCACGCCGACCATCGGAACTTTTCCGGCGATCAGGTCCGCCGCACGGATCATGGTCCCGTCACCGCCGACAACGATCACGCATTCGGCACCGGCAGGCAGTGCAAATGTTTCATCGCCGCCCTGTTTTAAGAGCGTCTGCCGACTGACCGTGCAGCCCTTTTTGCCCAGGAAATCGGCAATCCTGTTTGTGACAGCCTGGTCGGTGTCTTTTCCTGCATTTGTCATGATATGAAATGTACGCATGATTTACTCCAATTCGTGATGGGCTTTTGCTACGAGATCATGAATTACTTGATTTATGTCAACCATTTCCAGATTTATGTCAACCGAATCCTGCGTTATGTCAACCGCATCCGTCTTCCGGATATGCATAAGATACTCGATGTTTCCCTCCGGTCCCTTGATCGGGGAATACGTAAGGCCCAGGATCAAAAAACCGTCTGCCACGGTAAATTCGCTGACCGCTCTGATGACCTCTTCATGCACCGATGCATCTCTTACGACGCCCTTTTTCCCGACCTTTTCGCGTCCCGCTTCAAACTGCGGCTTAATGAGGCAGACCATTTCACCGCCGCTTTTCAGCAGCGGATACGCCGCCGGCAGGATCTTCGATAAGGATATAAACGAAACATCCACACTTGCAAAATCGATCACATCCGGGATCTGCTCGCTTGTGACATAGCGGAAATTGGTCTTTTCCATGCAGACAACACGCGCGTCATTGCGCAGCTTCCAGTCAAGCTGTCCGTGCCCGACATCGATCGCATAAACCTTCGCGGCACCGTTTTGCAGCATGCAGTCCGTAAAGCCGCCCGTGGATGCTCCGATATCCATGCAGATCGCACCGGAAAGCGAAAGCGGAAACTCCTGCAGTGCTTTTTCCAGCTTCAGTCCGCCGCGGCTCACGTATTTGAGCGGGTTCTCCTTAACGAGCAGGTCTAAGCCCTCCGTTTCAAACATCGTTCCGGCCTTGTCCTCACGCTGCCCCGCGACAAAGACATTACCTGCCATGATGATGGCTTTGGCTGCCTCGCGGCTCTTTGCCAGGCCCTGCTTTACCAAAATGACATCGAGCCGTTCTTTCATCCCAAAAGCCCCGCATATTCCGTAATGATCCGCTTTAAGACCTGTTCCTCATCCACACCGGTCTCGTGCTTTAACAATTCCACGTTCCCGTGTTCGATATAATCATCCGGCAGGGCGATCACCAGCACCTTAACAGGCAGCTCATGCTCGGACGCATAGTCCAGAACATGCTCGCCGAATCCGCCGCTTTTGACATTCTCTTCCATCGTCACGATCAGCTTGTGGTTCTCCGCAAGCTCCGTGATCACCGCTTCATCGATCGGTTTGCAGAAACGCGCATTGACCAGGGAACAGGAGAAGCCCTTTTCCTTTAAGTCATGCCGGACATTGACTGCCGTTTTGACCATGCTGCCGATCGCAAGCAATGCGATATCCTCCTCCTCATACAGCACCTCTGCCTTGCCGTACGTGATCGGGCTCCGGTATTCCTCTAAACCGTCATAGGCAAGCCCCCTAGGGTAACGGATCGCAACCGGGCTCACCATGGTCAGCGCAAATTTCATCATGTCGGAAAGCTCCCATTTGTTCTTGGGGGCAAGCAGCGTCATATTCGGGATGGAGGATAAGAAGGATAAGTCAAACAGTCCCTGGTGGGTCTCCCCGTCGCTTCCGACAAGCCCTGCCCTGTCGATCGCAAAGATCACCGGCAGGTTCTGAATGCAGACATCATGCAGGATCTGGTCGTAGGCACGCTGCAGGAACGAGGAATACACCGCAACGATCGGCCGCATCCCGCCTGCTGCCAGTCCTGCCGCAAAAGTCACGGCATGCTCTTCCGCGATCCCCACATCAAAGAACCGGTCCGGATACATGTTGGCAAAACGCTTCAATCCCGTTCCGTCCGGCATTGCCGCCGTGATCGCGCACACCTTCTCGTTTCTCGCGCCCAGTTTGCACATGATCGTCGAGAACACATCCGTATAGTTGGATTTGGTTCGGTTGACGCTCGGCAGACCCGTTTCGATGTCGAAAGGTTCCGCGCCGTGGAATCTGGCCGGATGCCGTTCTGCCGGAAGATAGCCCTTGCCCTTTTTGGTGATCACGTGGATCAGCACGCACTTGGGAATCTTTCTGGCTTCTTTGATCATATGCGTCATGGCATCGATATCGTGGCCGTCGATCGGGCCCAGATAAGTAATGCCCATGTCTTCAAAAAACATGCCCGGGACCACCAGCTGTTTGATACCGCTCTTATACCGTTTTAAGGCATCGACAACGGATTCGCCCTTCGGCATCTTCACCAGCATGTTCTCCATGCCGACTTTAAAATCCCGGTAAGGCTCCGCGGTACGGATCTTACGCAGATATTTCGAAACACCGCCGACATTCTCGGCAATGGACATATTGTTGTCGTTTAAGATCACGACATAATTCGTTTTCAGACGGGAAGCGTTGTTGAGCGCTTCATAGGCCATGCCGCCCGTCAGCGCACCGTCACCGATCACGGCAAAGACCCCGTAATCCTCTCCCCTAAGATCCCTGGCCTTCACAAGGCCCAGACCTGCCGAAACGGAAGTGGAACTGTGGCCCGTATCAAAGGCATCGCAGGGCGATTCCTTCCGTTTGGGGAAGCCGCTCATGCCGCCGTATTTACGCAGCTCGTCAAAGCCCTCTCTTCTTCCGGTCAGCAGCTTATGCGTATAGGACTGGTGCCCCACATCCCAGATCAGCTTATCTTCCGGAAAATGCATGCAAAGATGCAGTGCCATGGTCAGTTCCACGGCGCCTAAGTTCGAGCCCAGATGTCCGCCGGTCACGCTGATCTTTTTCACGAGAAAATCACGGATTTCCTCGGCCAGTGTCCCGTAATCGCGCGGATCGATCTGCTGTATGTCATTGGGTTTTCTGATCCTGTCTAATATCATATCCGTTATTTAATCCGATCCGTCAGCGAATCGATCAGTCTCTTTAAGAATGCGCTCTCGCAGGGCAGATTCGCGAGGGCCTCCTGCGCCTTGGCGGTATAAGCCTTCACATCCGCCTCGGCTCCCGCAAGTCCTTTCAGCGTAACAAATGTTGTTTTATGATTGCGCTCGTCACTGCCGATCGGCTTGCCGAGTACTTCCTGCGTACTGGTCACATCCAAAATGTCATCCCGGATCTGGAATGCGATCCCGACATTGCGTCCGACCGTTTCCAGCAGGGATACGGATTCTTCCTTTGCGCCGGCCAGCGTTGCGCCGATCATCAGGGAAGCCTCGATCAGTGCGGACGTCTTCAGACGATAGATAAATAACAGCTGCTCCTCCGTCAGGGGAACGGCTTTGTTTTCTGCCTCCACATCGAATACCTGGCCGCCGACCATCCCGTAAATGCCGGCTTTTTCGGATAAAATCTGCATAGCACGTGTTACATTTCTAAGCGAGGCATCCTCTGCCATATCAAACGCCAGGCCTGCCGTTTCAAACGCGCGGTTTAAGAGGGCATCTCCCGTAAGGATCGCCATATCTTCCCCGTAGACCGCATGCGTGGTCTTCTTCCCGCGCCGGTATTCATCATTGTCCATCGCCGGGAGATCATCATGGACCAGGGAATAGGTATGGATCATCTCCATGGCCGCCATGAACGGTTCATCCACATTTCCCTGCCCATGAAACATCTGAAAGGTTTCCGAAAGCAGAATGGGTCGCAGCCGCTTACCGCCCGCAAACAGGCTGTACTCCATGGCCTCCATGACCGTCTTCTGATAGGAGACATCCTTAAAGACCCCGTAACGCTTTAAGATCTCTTCCGCGCGGTGATGTTTTTGTTCCAGTTCGTGCTCAAAAGTCACTGATATTTCCTTCCTCGTCCAGTTTCTGGACCTTCTTCTCAACGGTATCGATCTTCTCAGCGCATGCCTTCAATATCTCCACGCCTTCCTTATACAGCGCAAAGGATTCCTCCAGGGAAATCTCGTCACTGCGAAGCTTGTCCATGGTCTCTTCCACCGATGCAAACGCATCATTGATCGACATTTTCTTTAACTCTTCTTTATTCATGCTTCCTCCACACCGGTAACCTTTGTATGTACGATACCGTCTGATAACTGCAGCTTGATCTCATCCTCTTCTTTCACCTGCGAAACCTTCGTTAAGGGTGAACCTTTTGCGGATGCATAGACATAGCCGCCCTGCAGTCTTGCAAGCGGAGACAATGCCTCCATTTCCGTTATCTGCATCTGCAGCCTGTGCTTATTATGCATGATCAGTTCCCGCATGCATCGCTGCAGCTGCTCTGTCAGGTTTACATAAATCATTTTCTGTTCCCGGATCTTCGCGCCGGGACTCTGCGCCTGCATGCGCAGAAGCAACTGCTTGTGCTGGTTTCTGATCAGCCGCAGGTTATGCAGCATCTGCTGGTGCAGGCCCTCTTTCATGTCTTCCAGATGCGCCGCAAATTCCGCATAATCAAATACGGTCAGCTCTGCTGCCGCGGAAGGTGTCGGTGCCCGAAGGTCTGCCACAAAATCCGCGATCGTCGTATCCGTCTCATGCCCGACCGCCGAAACGACCGGCACGGAACAGGAAAAGATCGCCCTTGCCACGATCTCCTCGTTAAACGCCCACAGATCCTCTATGGAGCCGCCGCCACGCCCTGCAATGATCACGTCAACACCAAGGCGCTCGAGGGCCTGGATCCCGTCCGCAACGGACTGTGCGGCGCCTTCTCCCTGCACGAGTGCGGGATACAGGATCAGCTGCACATAAGGGTTCCTTCTGGTCGCGATATTGATGATATCCTGAACGGCAGCGCCGGTCGGTGCCGTCACGATCCCGATACGCTTTGCATACTTCGGAATGGGTTTCTTATAGGACTCATCGAACATTCCCATTTCTGAAAGTTCCTGCTTTAAGGCTTCAAAGCGCGCATAGAGATCGCCCGCTCCCTGCTGCACGATCTTTCTGGCATAGAGCTGGTATTTCCCGTCACGCTCATAGACCTCGATCGCACCCGAAGTGACCACCTGCATGCCCTCCTGCAGACGGAAGGTCAGTGTCCTTGCCGCAGACTGGAACATGATGCAGGAAAGTGTTCCCGTTTCATCTTTCATTGTGAAGTATATATGACCGGAGGAGTGATATTTTAAGTTCGATATCTCTCCTTTGACCGAAATGGATCGCAGCATAAAATCCTGCGAAAACATGCGTTTGATATATGTATTAACCTGTCCTACGGAATAAATTTCACTCATTGTCCGATGACTTTGCCAGTTTTGCTAGGATCCCGTTGATGAAAGAAGGCGATTCATCCTGCCCGAACTTCTTGGCCAGTTCGACCGCCTCGTTGATGGCTACGCCAACCGGAATATCCTCATCAAATTTCATTTCATAAACCGCCAGGCGCAAAATGGTCAGATCCACTTTGCCAAGGCGGGAGCTTTTCCATCCTTTTGCGGCAGAATCGATCAGCGCGTCCAGTTCCGGAATCTTTGCAACGATCTTCTCATACTTCTGCGTGATGTAATCTGCATCGGCTGCGGGAATCTGTGCATCCGTATCCTCGCCTTCCTCACTGATCTGCGGCTGGTCGAAAAAGAGAGCGAGCTGTTCTTGCATATCCTCTAAGCTGTTGAACTCGATGCGAAACAGCAGTTTGAAAATATCTTCCCGAATCTGCGCTCTTGTCATACCCGCATGCTCCTTAAGCCTGTCCCGTCATATCGATGCCTTCCACACGGACACAGACATCTTCCACCGTCAGACCTGTCATGTTCTCTATGGAAACCCGGACTCTTTCCTGTACCTGCTTGCAAGTTGTCGGAATATGGTATCCGTATTTCATGATCAGGCCGATGATCACCTTGCAGGTTCTGTCATTGATCTCGACTTTGATCGCTTTGTTCAGGGTCTTGATCCCGACCTTATTCATCAGTTCATTCGTAACATTTCCGACGGTTGCCGCAACGCCTTCGATCTCCGTGGCTGCGATACCCGCGATGTTTGCCACAACGTCTCCTGCGATACGGATCTCACCGACCGTATCTCCCTGCATTACCGTTCCTTTTCCCATATCTTTTGCCATTTTATCCTCCCGATCATCCGATCTTTTTCAGTATGTATAATTATACCATAAATTACCGTTCCTGTCAGTTCAGATAGAACAAAAACAGATTCCTGTCTTCCATCTTGATGTAGTTGACTTTGCTGTTGCCCCGCAGGTAATCAAAAATGTGTTCCCGGTCGATCAGAAACCGCTCCATGTCGTGGAAAACCGATGCATTCGCGCACTTGATGGATACCGTATCCTTCATGCGGTCATAGGACTTCGCAAACGCATTTGCAAGCTGGTCCTCATTCGTATCCGTAAAGTAGACGCCCTCTCTGACATAATAGTTATCCCGCATGGAATTGCATACCGGCAAAGTCACGGTTTCCTGGATCATATGTGTCCCGGCGATCTCCGTATAAGGCACGCACATGTATTCGTAGTTGATCTCGGGCGGTGTCGGTGCATCGGGATCCGTTTCGTTAAACGTATAGGATGCATCGCCCCAGGTCACATCCAGGAAATAGTACTCCCCGTCGATCCGCACGATGTTCCAGACATGCGCCTCCTGCCCCATGGCCTCGCCCTCACACAGGATACAAAAGATGCCCATTTTATTGAGCAGATACTGTGCCGCCTTGGCATAGCCCTGGCAGACCGTATCGGTGGTCACAAAGACGCTTAAGATGTTCTGGTTATTCTCCGCATCCAGCACATAATCACATCTCTGGATGAGCCATTCGTAGACGTATTTGACTTTTTCGTATTCGTCACCTTCGGGGGCATTGAAAATACAGGAGAGCGCAACCGATTCCACCTGCGCTGCAGCCGCCTTGGCCTCTTCCTCGCTCATCGTGTATTTGCCCGAAAACGCAATGTCCTCGATGACGTTGTTCCTGGTATATTTGGTCAGGGAATAGCCGGTGACATAGAAGATCTCCGGATGGTCCAGCATGACACAGGAAAAGACCTTTTTCAGCTGGTCCGGATCGGTCGTCGAAAGAAGCCTGCCGCTTCCGAAAGTGCGCAAAACCCCGTAAACCTCCGCATAAAGACGCTGTTCTTCGGGGTCGAGATGATCATAACAATAGCTTTTTAACGAATCAGACAGGATCTCATCGCGGTAGAGTGAGATCTCATCATCACGGAGGTGCTCTCCCGTCTCATCGCCGCTCTCCTGCACGCGGATCTCCACCTGCGGTTCCAGCAGGCTCTCCACCAGGATCGATTCCGGCGAAGCCGCCTGATAGTCACCCGGCACATGATCCAGCGATGACGCGGTACGCTGCCCGGCCTGATCGCTGTGGACGATGTAAGCCAGCGCTCCGCCGGCGGTTAAGGCCGATAGGATCGCAACCGTGATTAAGGCTGTAAAACCACCTTTTTTCTTCTTTCTGCTCATGTATTCCTTCCGAATTCAGACAATTGCAATCCTTCGTTACGCTCCAAAACCATCCCCACGCTCCAACTGTTTACAAACAGCAGCAGCGGGTTCCCCTTCATGTCTTTGATCCGCTTCATATCAGAGGTTCCGACGATCTTTTCCACGTCGAAATCTTCTTTGTTTTCGATCCAGCGGATATGTTCAAAGGGGAGATTTTCCAACTTGATATCTACATTATATTCATTTTCCAAACGGTATTTCAAGACCTCAAACTGCAGCACGCCGACAACGCCGACGATGATCTCTTCCATGCCCGTATTGAACTCCTGGAAGATCTGGATGGCGCCCTCCTGCGCGATCTGCGTGATGCCCTTGACGAACTGTTTGCGCTTCATGGTATCCATCTGCCGAACCCTTGCAAAATGCTCCGGTGCAAACGTCGGGATGCCTTCATAACAGAACTTATCGTTTCCCGAACAGAGCGTATCGCCGATCGAGAAAATACCCGGGTCGAACACGCCGATGATATCGCCCGCATAGGCCTCATCCACGATATGCCGTTCCTGCGCCATCATCTGCTGGGGCTGGCTTAAGCGGATCATCTTATCTTCCTGGATATGCTTGACCTCCATGCCGGCCGTAAATTTTCCCGAGCAGATCCGCATGAACGCGATCCTGTCGCGGTGCGCCTTGTTCATGTTCGCCTGGATCTTAAACACAAATGCGGAAAAATCATTCTCCTTGGGATCGATCACCCCGATATCGGATTTGCGGCCCAGCGGTTCCGTTGTCATCTGCAGGAAATAATGCAGGAACAGTTCCACGCCGAAATTCGTTAAGGCGGATCCGAAAAATACCGGAGAAAGCTCGCCGGCCCTTACCGCATCAAGATCAAATTCCGCACTGGCACCGTCCAGCAGTTCGATCTCGCTTTGCAGCTGCTCCAGTGCTTCCTCCCCGATGTGTGATTTTAACGTATCCGCATCGTCCATATCGATGCGCTCGCTCTTTCCTTCCTTCGTGCCCTTCTCCGTATCGGAAAACGTGATGACCTGCCTGTCTTTGCGGTCATACACGCCCTTAAAGCGCTTTCCGGAGCCGATCGGCCAGTTGATCGGGCAGGTCGCGATGCCCAGTTCCTTTTCGATCTCATCAAGCAGCTCAAACGTATCGTTCGCATCCCGGTCCAGCTTATTGATAAACGTGAACACGGGGATATGCCGCATTCCGCAGACCTTGAACAGTTTTCTCGTCTGCGCCTCGACACCCTTGCTCGCGTCGATGACCATCACGGCGGAATCCGCAGCCATCAGCGTACGGTAAGTATCCTCCGAGAAATCCTGGTGTCCCGGGGTATCCAGAATATTGATGCAAAAACCGTCATAATGGAATTGCAATACCGAAGAAGTGACGGAAATTCCGCGCTCCTTTTCGATCTCCATCCAGTCGGAGACCGCGTGCCTTGCTGTCGCCTTGCCCTTGACGCTTCCGGCCAGGTTGATGGCACCGCCGTAGAGCAGGAATTTCTCCGTTAAGGTTGTTTTGCCGGCATCCGGATGGGAAATGATCGCGAATGTCCGGCGTTTCTTTATTTCTTCATCATACATGTTACTGTTTTCCTGTTTCGTAATTTACATTGCATTGCAGGGCGAATCGCACTCCCGTCATGCATCCAGACTGATCGGTTCTCCGGCAAGCGTGTTTTCCACACCGAGATACGAAAGCACCGTCGCCGAGATGTCCGCAAACGTATTCCTTGTGCCGCGGTTTCCTGCAGCGACATTCTGTCCGTACATCACAAGCGGAATGTATTCCCGCGTATGATCCGTTGTTGCCGTATATGCCGGGTCGCATCCGTGATCGGCCGTGATCATTAAGATATCATCCGGCCGCATCTTGTCCGTGATCTCATGCAGCCGCCCGTCAAAATATGCGACTGCCTTCGCGTATCCGTCGATGTCCCTGCGGTGTCCGTAAAGCATGTCGTAATCCACAAGATTCACGAACATGAGTCCGCCAAAATCACGGTCCATCCATTCCACGGTCTTATCGATCCCTTCCTCGTTTCCGGAGGTATAGGTAAACTCCGTCATGCCGCGTCCCGCAAAGATATCGTGGATCTTACCGAC
>JAFYDQ010000052.1 GCA_017544705.1 Lachnospiraceae bacterium
CTGGCCTCATCCTTGGTAATGTAATTATCCGGAAGTTCATGATACATTTCCAGATACAGCACCACATTTGTCAGGTCGTAGTAGGCTTCGCCTTTTTGCGGGAGGTCGGCCTGTTCAGCCTGCACGTCCGTTTCCGGCAGTTCCGCCACGATCGCCTGCTGCGTTTCCTGCAGCGCGGCAAGTGTATCCGCCATCTGCTGTGCTTCCGGCGTACAGCCCGCAAGGAGGCCGGCGAATACCAGCGACATCAGGACAGACATGGGTTTTGTGATCTTACTGATCCGTTTTTTCATCTTGAATAAGGTCATTGCGTTATCCCTCTTTATCGTTTATGTGCTTTATTACATCTTCTCATCGCTCACGATCTCCTGCATTTGCTCCAGCAGATCCCGGATTTCCTTCAGCATCTTTTCGTGGTCCGTCTGGCCTCCTTTCGGAAACCGGTATATAAAATACGGCTTCGCCACGGGTTTTAAGACCAGGAGGCCCTTGTATGAAGCAATAAAATCACCGATCCGTTCATGCCGGTAACATGCTTTCTCATAGATGGACAGCTTGACCGCATGATGCTCCCCCTTGATCTCCGTGATATAGGCCTGCAGAGCCAGCACCTTCAGATACGCGATATCCAGAAGGTTGATCACGGAAGGCGGCAACGTCCCGAAACGATCCGTCAGTTCCTCCTCCATGTCATCTCTTTCTTCTTTGGATTCGATCGCGGCGATGCGTTTGTAGATCTCGATCTTCTGGTGCTCGTTCATAATATACGACTCCGGGATGAACGCATCCACATCCAGTTCCACCGAAACGGAACTGTCCGGAATGTCTTCCACGCCCTGCTTTCTGCGGATCGCTTCGTTCAGCATCTTGCAGTACATATCATAGCCGACCGCTTCCATGTGACCGCTCTGCCTGTTCCCGAGCAGATTCCCGGCACCCCTGATCTCCAGGTCCCGCATGGCGATCTTAAAGCCGCTTCCAAGCTCCGTAAATTCGCGAATTGCCGTCAGCCGCTTTTCCGCCACTTCTTTTAAGATCTTGTCTTTTTTATACATCAAAAACGCGTACGCGGTCCGATTCGACCTGCCGACACGTCCCCGCAGCTGATAGAGCTGTGCCAGACCCATCTTGTCGGAATCATGCACGATCATCGTGTTCACGTTGGAAATATCCAGGCCCGTTTCAATGATCGTTGTAGATACCAGCACATCGATGTCCCCGTTTACAAAGTCAAACATGATCCGCTCCAGATCCTGCTCTTTCATCTGCCCGTGCGCGTATGCGATATTGGCATCGGGGATCAGGTTCCTAAGCGATGCGGTCATTTCCGCGATGGTCTGCACGCGGTTATAGACATAGAACACCTGCCCGCCCCTTGCAAGTTCCCGGTTGATCGCCTCTCTGACCATCTCTTCACTGTATTCCATGACATAGGTCTGGATCGGCATGCGGTCCTGCGGTGCCTCTTCCAGCACACTCATATCCCTGATCCCGACCAGACTCATATGCAGCGTTCTGGGGATCGGTGTTGCCGTCAAAGTCAAAACATCCACATTTTCTTTCAGTTTCTTGATCTTCTCTTTATGCGTCACGCCAAAGCGCTGTTCTTCATCAATAATGAGGAGACCGAGGTCCTTATAGACCACATCGGCGGAAAGCAGCCTGTGTGTTCCGATCACGATATCGACCATGCCCTTTTTCAGGTCCGAAACCGTCTGCTTCTGCTCGCTCGTCGTCCGAAAACGGCTTAGCATATCGATCCGCACCGGATAATCCTTCATTCTCTGGATGAAGGTATTGTAATGCTGCTGCGCCAGGATCGTCGTCGGCACCAGATAAGCCACCTGCTTGCCATCCTGCACCGCCTTGAATGCAGCGCGGATCGCGATCTCCGTCTTTCCGTATCCGACATCCCCGCAGATCAGTCTGTCCATGATCTTACGGCTCTGCATATCCCGCTTGGTATCTTCGATCGCCGCCAGCTGGTCTTCCGTCTCCTCAAACGGGAACCGCTCTTCAAATTCCGTCTGCCATACCGTATCCGGGCTGAATTCGAATCCCGCCTTCTGATTCCTGGCCGCATACAGTTCCACAAGATCCGTGGCGATGATGTCCACGGCGTTTTTGACTTTGCTCTTGGTCTTGATCCACTCCGATCCGCCGAGTTTGTTGATCTTCGGCGTGGAGGTTTCCTTGGACGCGTATTTCTGGATCGCATCCAAAGCCGTTGCCGGAATGTAGAGATTGCCGCCATCCCGGTACTCGATCTTCATGTAGTCTTTCGTGACTTTATCTACGGAAACCTGCTCGATGCCGCGGTAGATCCCGAGACCATGCACTTCATGCACCACATAGTCCCCGACTTTCAGTTCGGAAAAATCGCGGATCGCCTGGCCGCCGCCGTATTTTTTGCGTACCTTCTTTTTCTGCTTTGCGGCCGTGAAAATATCGGATTCCGAGATCACCACGAACTTCAGCATCGGATATTCAAAACCCTGCCGGATCCGCCCGTAGGCAACCATGATCTCTCCGTCTTTTAAGACATGATCCAGATTCTCCGTGTAGAAAGCCGACAGTTCATTTTCCATCAGATCGTCGCACAGCCTTGCGGCTCTGGTACGGCTGGCAGAGAGCAGGAGAACCCGGTAGTGGTTTTTCTGATAGCGCTTGAGATCGGAAACGAGTGACGAAAAGCTGTTGTTGTAGGTATTCATCGCCCTAGTTACGACCGAATGTTTTGATTTTGCCTGATAGAGACCTTTCTTGACCTGCAGTGCGCTAAGTGCGAGCGTATGCATTTTCTCGGTGCGGGCAAAGATTTCCTCTCCCGTGTACAGAAGGTCCGTCTGCCCCGGCAGCGCATAGCCTTTATGCAGCCGCATTTCCATGCTGTCGCGGAATTCGGTCTCCACAAAATTGCCTTTTTCGTAAAGCCTTGTCGGCTCATCGAGTATGACCAGCGTCTCTTCCGCATCAAAATAGTCGAGCAGGGAATTATGCTCTTCGTAAAAATAGTCCAGATATCCTTCCAGATTACAGCCGCTGGCACCGTAGTTTTCCAACTGTTCCAGGAATTCCTCCGTGGCTGATCTTACACGGAAAGCCTCTTCGGTCAGAAACTGTTTGCGGAAAGTTTCTTCCTGTTTTGCCGCTTCTTTTCGGACACGATCCGCACCGTCCTGCATTTCCTGTGACGTTAAGATCGCTTCGGCGGCGGGCAGCAGAATAAAGCTGTCAATTTTTTCTAAGGAACGCTGGCTTAAGATATCGAAACTGCGGATCGAATCGATCTCATCGCCCCACAGTTCGATACGGATCGGATTTTCCTCCGTCAGCGGAAAAACATCGATGATCCCGCCGCGGATGGAAAACTGGCCTTCGGTCTCCACCTGATAATTCCGCTCATAACCGAGCGCCGTCAGTTTCGCGGTGATCTCTTTTAAGTTCACGACATCGTTTTCGCTGATCTCCACGATCGCATCCGAGAGCACGGACAGCGGCACGATATGGTTCATCAGTGCGTCAAATGTCGTGACGATCGTTGCCTCCTCTGCAAGCAGCAAAGGCTTCAACGCTTTGATACGTTCTTTGGTCTGGAGGTTTCCGTGCACATCCGCCTGATAAAAGATCAGGTCCTTGGCCGGATAAAGATAGGTATTCGGGTCGTAAAAGCGGTAGTCCTCATAGATCTCCGCCGCTTTTTTCTCATCATAAGTAGCGATGATTTTATAGGAAAAACCATCGCCGAGTCCATAGATCATATGCAGTTTCTGCGGATCCGCGCAGCCTTCGATCTCGACAACGCCGGGCTTTTTGAGCTCCCTGACGCTCTCCTCGTAGTCTGCAAGTTCCGCAAGCGGGGCCGTGATCGTTTGCATGATCCCACCATCTATGATTCAGGCGTCTTCCGATTCTTCTTCCGCCGCCTGTTCTTTCTTCCTGTTGAATCGGTTCATCGCCTGATCCACGCCATCCGTTAAGATTATATGGATCGCTTCCGTGGCCCGGATAACTGCCTCATCCACGACTTCCCGTTCTTCTTTCGTAAAATGTCCCAGCACATAATCCGCCAGGTCATACTGTTTCGGCTTGTCCCCGACGCCCATCCTAATGCGGATAAAATCCTGCGTATTCAGACCGCCGATCACGGATTTCATGCCGTTATGACCGCCGGCACTCCCCTGTTTGCGGATCCGGATCTGACCGGGTTCCAGATCGATGTCATCATACACAACGATCAGTTCGCTTGCCGGGTCGATCTTATAGTAGTTCACGAGCTCTAAAATACTTAACCCGCTTAAGTTCATAAAGGTCTGCGGCTCTGCCAAAATCACCTTTTCACCTTCGATCATGCCCTTTCCGCAGATCGCACGATGCTTTTTCATATCCATCGGGATCTGATATTTATCCGAAAGCACATCGATCACATCAAAGCCGACATTGTGCCTGGTGTTCTTATATTCGGTTTTGGGATTTCCTAAGCCTGCGATAATATACATACTGTCATTGTATCGGTTTGAATAAGGATTTGCAACCGACGCGACACTTGATTTTTATGGTTGTTTTTTATGAAAAGGTAGGGTAAACTGATTTATGGACTGCAGGGTTAGTACATCGGTAGTACATCGGCTTCCCAAGCCGAGGAGGCGGGTTCGATTCCCGTACCCTGCTTATGAACACCGTAAACTTTCATGTTTACGGTTTTTTATGAGGTAAGTTTATGATCCGGATCTTCCTTGCGTTAATTGCAGTTGTTCTGTTTTTTACGACCAGCTTCTTTTTTATTCTTCCCGCAGAGTGGCTGATCGGGAAATTCAATCCCGATCTGCAGGAAAGAAGCTGCCTTGCGATCGTGAAATGGGCTTTTCGTCTGGTCATACGGATCGCAGGCTGCAAAACAAAGGTGATCGGTCATGAAAACGTGCCCGAAAATGAAGCGGTCCTCTATGTCGCAAACCACAGAAGCTTTTTCGATATCATCATTACCTATACACTGGTTCCCGGACGGTGCGGCTATATTTCCAAAAAAGAAAACCGGGTTCCGATCCTGACGGGCTACATGAACAAGATCCATTGTCTGTTCCTGGATCGTAAAGATGTGAAACAGGGCATGAAAGTGATCCTTACGGCCATCCAGTATATCAAAGACGGCATCTCCATCTGTATCTTCCCGGAAGGAACCCGCGCGCACACGAGCGAAATGCTTCCGTTCAAGGAAGGTTCCTTTAAAATCGCATCCAAGACCGGCTGCAAGATCGTTCCGATCGCCATTACCGGCTCTTCCGCGATCTTTGAAGATCATTTACCGTTGTTAAAAAAAGGAGAAGTGATCGTGGAATACGGCAAACCGTTCACGATCGCAGAATTGTCCCCCGAGGATCAGAAGTTCCCCGGGAGATATACACGCGGCCTGATCGAATCCATGTTGAAAGCACATGAATCAAATATGGCCTGAATTTATAAAGTCTTTTCCGTGAGTGCATCCAGAAGCTGGTCAAATCCCATTCCGTGGGATGCCTTGATCAACACGGTATCATCTTCCTGTAACAGTCCCAATGTCTTCTCCGGCGCCTTGCTCCAATCGATCGGCGCCGCTTCTATCTGCCGTTCCCTGCGGATCTCTTCGATCAGTTCCTCTCTGGTTTCAAACCAGAACGTCTTCTGCTCTCCGTCCTTAGCCGCTTCATACATATGCTTTGACAGTTTTCCGCAGCAGATTAAGACATCGACTTTGTTTTTGGCGTATTCCCCGACGGATGCATGCATTTCTTCACTGCCTTCCCCCAGTTCAAACATATCGCCCAATATGGCAACCTTGCGTCCCTGTGCGTTCTGCAGCAGATCGATCGCGGCCTGCATGGCTTTGGGGTTGGCGTTGTAACAGTCATCCACCAGAAGATAATCCTGTGTATGGATCAGATGCGATCTGCCGCTTAATCCTTCCACCGCGCTGATCCCGTCCCGGATCGCGTACAGATCCATGCCCAGTGTCAGTCCGACTGCCGTAGCGGCCAGTGCATTATCCACCATATGGATCCCGGGGAGCGGTACGCGGACCGGGAAATCCCCGTTTGGCGTATGCACCATGCAGCCCGTCCCCTCGAGCCCGAAGCTGACGATATCCGTGGCAAAAATATCAAGCGGGTGTTGTGCCGTGCCGGATTTTTGTGCCAGCTTTTCCTCATCGCTTAAGCATGACCCGAAAAAGACCGGTCTGGTTCCGTTCACATCCGTGATCGTCCGAAGCTTCTCATCCTTTCCGTTCAGGATCACGGCACCCTTCGGATTCCTGTTCTGAAAGATCTCCGTTTTCGCTCTTAAAACACCATCAAGGTCACCGAGGAATTCCAAATGGCAGGGGCCGATGTTGGTGATCACGACATGATCCGGTTTTGCGATATCGCTAAGCCTTGTCATCTCGCCAAAATCACTGATCCCCATTTCCAGAACCGCAACCTCATGCTCCTCCCGCAGGGAAAAGATCGATAAGGGCAGACCCACTTCGTTGTTGAAATTCCCCTGGGTTTTCTGTACCCGGAATTGCTTGGACAATACCGTTGCAACCATCTCTTTGGTGCTGGTCTTCCCGACGGAGCCCGTTATCCCGACAACCGTAATGCGAAGCACGCTGCGGTAAAATTTGGCAAGATCTTTCAGTGCCTGAAAAGAACTGTTTACAACAATGTAATTTCCTTTGATCCCATCCGGAACAAACGCAGATCCCGCAAGATCTTCCTCGCAGATCACGCAAAGCGCTCCCGCTTCCCATACCTGCGGAATGAACGAATGACCGTCAACACGTTCACCGCGGGTTGCCACAAACAGATTACCGGGCTCGATCTTTCTGGAATCGATCACAACGCCGGTAACCTCTGTTTTTTCCTGTCCTTTATTGTATAAATGCAGCTCTCCGCCGCATGCCTTTGCAATGTTTTTCAGAGTCAGCTCTTTCATTTAACGTCCTCTTTATGCGTACTTCTTCAGTGAGATCTCCAGGATCCATTCACACAGATCATTAAACGATTTTCCGATCGCCGCCGCTTCCTGCGGAACCAGGCTTAAAGGCGTCATGCCGGGCAGGGTATTGGCTTCCAGGCAATACACTTCTTCATCCTCGGTCATGATAAAATCCATGCGGGCATAAGTCTGAATGCCAAGCGCGTGATAAGCCTTTATGGCCATCTCCTGAATCTTTTTCGTTGCGCTCTCGCTGATCTGTGCGGGACAGATCTCATTTGTGCTGCCGGCCTGGTATTTGTTTTTATAGTCATAGAATCCGGTCAGCGGCACAATCTCCACGATCGGAAGTGCTTCGCCTTCGATCACGCAGTCGGTCAGTTCCCGGCCCTCAATATACTGCTCCACCAAAACCTTTCCTTCATACCGGAAAGCCTTCTGAAGCGCTTCGTTGTATTCTTCCTGGTCTCTGGTGATATAGACGCCGATGCTGGATCCGCCCGAACAGATCTTAACAACACAGGGGAATTCCGGAACACGCGGATCATCCGGGCTCTTTAACAGGAAGCTTTCCGGTGTCTTAACCCCGTGCGTGCGAAACATCTGCTTGGTCAGAAATTTATCCATGGCTAGGGCGGAACTCAGTGCATCCGTTCCCGTATACTTGATGTCAAACAGATCAAAGGTTGCCTGGATCTTTCCGTTTTCACCGCAGTCTCCGTGCAGCGCCATGAATACGATATCCGCATCCTTGCAGATCCGGATCACGTTGGGACCAAAAAGCATGTTGCTCTGGTCTTTTCTGCTTTTGATCACTTCCAGGATATCCGGTTCCTCTTCCCTGACCGGAGCGACTTTTTCCGCCCAGTCTATATGAAGGTCAAAGACCTTATCCGGGTCCCCTTCGTATCCCAGGAACACATCCAGCAGGATCGTCTCATGCCCGTTTTCCGAAAGCGCCTTATAGATCCGCGAGCCGCTCATCAGGGAAACATCCCGTTCCGTACTGATCCCGCCGGCCAACACAACGATTCTCATAGTTTATCCTCCGCACCTGTTTCGATTATAAGGGTACATTATCCAGACCGCTCACAACAAACAGCGAATCGGTCCGGTTATCCGCAATGGCAAGGTAATTCCCTGCACATCTCACATATTCGGCACTGTTGCTGACATAGTTTGCCAAAATCAAAAGCTGCGCATTCTGCAGCGCTTCCTCCATCCGTGCATCCGTTCCCGCCTCATACAGCCGCTCCCATTCCGCCTTCTGATCGCGTTTCAGCAGGCTGTTTGCACCGGAAAAAACAAATCCCATGGCTTTTTCGCTAAGCCGGTAATCCACGGGGTGTGTTGTCCGAAGATATGCAGCCAGGCCCCAGAGAAGTGCCGGATCCGTCACATTCTCCGCAGTTTCCGGTAGCGCATCCAGATATGCTTCGGCTTCTTTTCTGTATTGTTTATCTCCGGTCTCTTTATAAAGCCATGCCGTGGTAAAAAAACGTACGGTCTCATCGCTTGATGCGTGATAATACGTTTCCAGCGTCTCCATCATCTGATCCCTGGCAGAATCCGCAAAACGGGCCAGTTTTTCATCTCCCGTCAGTTCATATGCCAGGATATGGTCCGCACAGGCATAAACGGAAACGGAAGGCTGTGCCTGTGCAAGCATTTCCGTATAGATCCGGTCATATTTATCATCCGCTACGGTAATTTCCTCTTCCAAAGAAAAAGCCGTACCGTTTTCCGGCACGATCCTTGCCCTAAACAGGTATCTTCCCGTTTCGCTGATCCCTGAAAGATCACAGAGCAGAACCGGATACTTAGCCGTTTCCCGGGATATTTCCAGCGTTTCCTGCATCCGTTCCGTATCGTTTTGACAAAGGGATACGGTTACCGTCAGATCCGCGGCGCAATCCGGGCATTGCAGAAAAACGGGTTTCAGATCAAATCCCGTATATCCTTCTTTGGAAAACAGCAGTCTGTATGGTTCACTCTCCGTATTCTCATTCTCCAAAACCGCGCCCTCGGCCTTCATCAGCCCCTCGGCACTGATGTCCGGGATCGGAACGATATCGCTCTTCCCGCTGCTCTCTGCACGGCAGCCGCAAATGCATAAGAGGAAGAGCAGCAGCGCTGCTTTTGCTTTTTTCTTCCCGTATATCCGGAATACGATCAGAAAGACTGCTGTCAGGATGCTGATCAGGAGCGAAACAAGCTGTAAAACGGTCCCGCCGTAATAGACAATCAGCCTGCCCTGCTGTCCCTGTATATTGACCCGGCACAATCCGTTTTGTCCGCTGCCAACCGGCAAACTGATTGTTTTATCCGTTGTTGCCAGCTCGGCGCGATATCCTTTGTAATAGATAAACGGAACATCCACATACTGATAATTCCCCTGAATATCCGCTTCGACACGGTCTTTGATCCGCTCGAAAGCCAGATCGTCACCGTTATCCGCATAGAGGTGTTCGCTTTCTTCGATCAGGGCATCCCTGTCCGTAACGGTTTCCGGCAGCCATTCCCCGGCGATCACGTTGCCCGTATACGGTTTATACGTATAGTAATCATCCGAATAATCATAATAGGTGATGTCTGCATCCCCGATCGTCCGGATCGCAAAGGCCATTGCCACCACCAAAAGCACAACGGACAGTACCTTTGTACTGCTTGGCATATACGGCTCCAGAGACGATTTGATGAACACGGACAGAATGATCGCATCCGCAACCGCCAGCATCGCCGTTGCCGGCATAAACAGCCTCCACGGAAACTGCACGAAATCCAGATATCCGTTCAGTCTCTGCCACGGGATCAGGTCCGTTGCAAGGATCGAAAATGCGGCTCCGCCGATCAGCAGCCAGTCCGCGAATCCGATCAGGTCTCTGTTCTGCGGGTTCTTTTTGACAAGCGCTCTGAAAAACGCCAGGATCACAAGCAGGAAACCGATACTCGGGAATTGATTCGACAAGACGGAAAACAGCTGCCCCGCAGTCTGTTCCAGTTTGATCCACGCCGTATTCACATACAGCGGTGTTGACAGATACATTTCCAGCATCGGAAGCCAATAGAACATGGTCAGCAATGCCGTTACGGATGCCGTGATCAGAAGCTTCCAAAGTGTCGGCAGATTGTCGCGGAACCGTTTCCATTTGATCAGAAACGCAAGTGCGCCGAAAAACAGGCAGAATACGAATGTATTGGTATGACACAAAAGAACGCCGGCATATCCCAGGGCAAGAACAAACGGCTTATCCATTCCTTCATAGAGCACGTTGTAGATCCCGTAGATCACAAAGGGCAGGAAAATAAATGCCGTGAATTCGCCTACGGCTCCTCTGACATAGATATCTCCCAGATAATAAGGGGAACTGACCGTCAGAATGGCGGCCATAAGGCCCGCGTATACCGACTGCGTCATCTTTTTGACACAGTAATTGGTGCTGCAATAGGTCAGAAGGATACAGATCGCAACAAAAATATGATAGCTCTTGTTGATCGAAACGCCCAGGGCACGCAGCACACCCGGAATATAGAGTAAAAAGTCCGGATAAAACAGGGAACTGGCATATCCCGCACCGCCAAAAAACAGCACGTTGATCTTTGCAAAAGGCCTTCCCATCAGGATGCCTTCCTTCAGGCTCTCAATGCGAAGCAGATGGTATTCCAGATCGTGACCGTTGATGCACAGTTTCGTGATCAGCGGGCTGCAGACGACAAGCAATACCACAACAAAGACAAAGGCTGCTATTCTGTTTTCCTGCTCTTTGAACAATTTTTTCATATAAGATCTATTCCGCCATCAGATCCGAAAATGACAGGTTCACGTCATTGTTGTCATTCTCCACATAGATGGTGTAACTCTTGGTAATATATCCGGCTTTACTCAGCGTGATCGTATGCGAGCCGGTCACCTTGCCGGTTGAAACCGGTGCAACACCGATATAGTTGCCGTCCAGATAAACCTCCGCATCAGCCGGTGCCTGTACAACGATCTTTTTATTCCCGGAAACCGTCGCGGTATCTGCCTGCTGCGATGTGTCCGTTGCGTCATCCTGACTTGCTGCACTTCTCTCTTCGCCGATGCTCTCATTTTCCCCGGAAGTGTTTTCCGAAAGCTCCGTAGACGGGATGATCGGCGGGCGTTTATCAACCGCCTCTTCCTCTTCTTCGCCTTCCGGGAGCGGATCAAGCGCAATCTCCACGTTGGCGTAGTCATTGCCGATCTTGATATTGGTTTCCACGGTCTCAAATCCGGCGGCGCTGACCCTGATCTTATGTGTGCCGTATTCAAGCGGCACGCGTTCTTCGTAGTCCGTGATCTCGTCATCCACGTATAGCTGTGCATATTCCGGCGAGAGGTCAAACTGCACATGTCCGATCGCAACCTCTTCCACTTCGATCTTGGACAGGTCCAGCTCCGTTTCCTTATCGCGTTCGATCACGACATTTTCTTCGCCCGCATAACCCCTGTTGGTCACGCGGACCTTGTAGCGTCCTTCCGGAACGGGAAGCAGCATTTCTTCAGTGATCGGGCGGATGATCTTTTGCCCCACTTCGATCCAGCCGCCGATGAAATAAGCATCATTGCGGATCCGCAGATAGCCGTGACCCTTTTCGATCGCGACAGAACACACTTTTCGATTATACCCTTTGATCGTCAAAGTGTCTATATTCGTGATATCCATGAGGCGTACGGGCAGATCGTCCGAAAAAGCCATCAGATCGGCACCGAATTGGTATGCTTCTCCCATGATCGTCATGGTCTTCCGGTTCGCATCGATTTCATAATCCGTCATCCCGGTCATGGTCCAGGTCTTGGAAGAAATCCTGACGTTGCTCACCTTCCCGCTGTGCTTGGAATAAACGATATCCAGAATCTCGCCGCATTTCAGCTCCGATGCGGTAATGGATGTCCCGTATTTATTCAGAAAAGGAACGGTTCCGTCAAAGGTCAGTTCATAATCCTCTACGCTTCCAAGGTGTCTTACCAAAAGCTTCTTTGCGTTCATGTCCGCATTTATGAGCATGACCGTGTCGGTTGCCTGCAGATCGTCAAGACTGACCACTTCTTCCGTTTCCGGTGTCTGTGTCCGAACGGGCTTGTTTCTTTTCCGGTATTCACTTGTGATCAGATACGCGCCGAGTATCGCCACGATCAGAATAAATGCGATCGGCACAAAAGCTCTTTTCACGTATGCTCCTCCTGTTCCTGATGTAACAGTTTCAGCAATTTCTCCCGTTCATTCAATGACGGATCTTCCAACACGCGGTCAAACAGGAATTGCAGTTTTTCCCCGATCTCTTTGCCGGGTGAGAGATGAAACTCCTGCATCAGATCATCCCCGGTAACCTTTAAATCCTTTAAGGAAATGCAGTCTGCATCCGAAAGGATTTTCTCAAAGACCGTTTCATAGTTGTCAATGTATTCACCGTTTTGTGAAAGTGCCCTCTTAACCAAGAACAGCAGCGGCATTCTTTTGAATCCGATCCGGACGATGTCCCGGCGTACCGCTTCCGGAGAAAGATCTGTCTCATCATCCGCATGAGCGACCAGTGTCGAAACCGTCTTTATGGTCTCATTATCATATTTTAATCCGCGTAAAATTCCTTCCGGGTCACCCAGATAATATAAAAGCACGGACAATCTGACATACAGGTTCTTTTCGCTTCGCAAAAGGCTCGCAATCAGTTCCTGATCTGCCGTATTGTACTCGGGCAATACGACATCCGTGATCCCGAGCTCCTTCATTTCGCGTAGCTTATCGGGATGATCCGACAGAAGCAGTTTCTTAAGCTCCTCACGGATACGTTCTTTACTGATCTGCCGCAGATTATCCTTAAGCGCCGCGATCGCTTTTCTTGTCTCTGCGTCAATGGAATAGTCAAGCTGTGCACTGAATCGCAGGGCGCGCAGGATCCGCAGCGCATCCTCCGTAAAACGCTCCTTCGGATCGCCTACCGCGCGGATGACTTTTGCATTGATATCTGAAAGGCCGTCAAACAGATCCACGATCCCCGCTTCATCGTTGTATGCCATCGCGTTGATCGTAAAATCACGGCGCTTAAGATCTTCCGCAAGGCTTGCCGTAAAGGTGACTTCTTTCGGATGCCTGTTATCTTCATACACCCCGTCGATCCGGTAGGTTGTGATCTCAAAGCCTTCTTTCCCGAGCATTACCGTAACCGTGCCGTGTTTGATGCCCGTGTCCACCGTCCGCCTGAATAATCCCTTGATCTGTTCCGGATAAGCATTGGTCGTAATATCCCAATCGTCCGGTTCTCTTCCAAGCAGACTGTCCCGTACGCAGCCGCCAACCGCATATGCTTCATATCCGGCGTTTTGCAATGTATGGATGATCTGTGTAACCTTGGAAGGCATAACGATTTTCATGGGTTCATTATATCATAAAATGCATCTTACGAATGAAAACAAAAGGGAAGGACCGGCTCGCCGTTCCCTCCCTTAAAATGATCCGGATGATTCTTATACCAGACGAACGGTTTCCCTTGCGATCGCAAGTTCCTCGTTGGTCGGAACAACCATAACCGTGACTTTGGCCTGATCAGAGGAGATCACTTTCTCTTCGCCCCTGCAGTTGTTCTTCTCAGGCACCACGTCCGCCCCGAGATATCCGAGATAAGAAACGATCGTTTCTCTTCCCGGCGGGTTATTCTCTCCTACGCCTGCGGTAAACGCGATCACGTCCACACCGTTCATGGCTGCCGCATAGGAACCGATGTATTTGGCAACTCTGTAATAATAGGTATCCAGCGCATCGATCGCCCACTGATTGCCTTCCTTTGCCGCCGCTTCCAGATCCCTGAAATCGGAGGAAACGCCGGAAAGACCGAGCACACCGGATTTCTTGTTAAGCACATCCGTAACCTGCGCAAGGGTCAGGTTTTCTTTGTTTGCAATGAAGTTTAAGATCGCGGGATCCAGATCGCCGGATCTTGTGCCCATGATCAGACCTTCCAGCGGGGTTAAGCCCATGCTGGTATCCACACATTTTCCGTTCATGACTGCGGAAATGCTGGCGCCGTTGCCCAGGTGACAGACGATCGTCTTTAAGGACGCATAGTCCTTGCCAAGGATCTCAGCGACACGCTTGCTCACATAGCTGTGGCTGGTTCCGTGGAAACCGTAGCGGCGTACTTTGTATTTCTCGTAATATTCATGCGGAAGGCCGTAGAAATAAGCTTTCTTCGGCATGGTCTGATGGAAAGCCGTATCAAATACCGCGACCATCGGAACGTTCGGCATCAGCTCCTGGCATGCCCTGATCCCGATCAGGTTTGCCGGATTGTGAAGCGGTGCCAGGTCGTTGCAGTCCTCGATCGCTTTCATAACGGAATCATCGATCACAACGGATTCCGCAAAGGATTCTCCGCCGTGGACCACTCTGTGTCCGACCGCACCGATCTCGGAAAGAGATGCGATCACGCCGTTTACCGGATCCGTCAGGCTCTTGATGACCAGTTCCACCGCAACGGTATGATTCGGCATGGCCGTTTCTGTTTTGATCTTGTCCTTGCCGGCAGGCTGGTGCGTCAGAACACCGTCGATCCCGATCCGCTCACAAAGTCCTTTTGCAAGAACCGCTTCGCTCTCTGAATTGATCAGCTGATACTTCAGGGAACTGCTTCCACAGTTGATAACTAATACGTTCATATCCTTCTCCTTTTCTTTTTATCAATAAGCTTTGCCCCAGTAGACCATGTGCTTGGCCGGTTTGCCGCAGCAGACACAGGTATCTGCGATCTTCTCCTGCTCAAACGGCATGCATCTGGACGTAACGGCGAGCTTTTCTTTGATCTCATCCTCACACGCCCTGTCTCCGCACCACATAGCTTTCACAAAGCCTGTTTTCTCCGCAAAGATCTGTTCGAATTCTTCTTTGGTCCTTGCCACAAAAGTATTTGCGTCGCGCCGCTCTCTGGCACGCTTCAGCATATCGTCATGGATCTGGTCAAGCAGCGCTTTAACGGTTTCGGGGATCGCATCGATGGCAACCTCCGTCTTTTCTCCGTTGTCGCGTCTGACAAGGATCGCTTTACCGTTTTCGATATCCTTCGGGCCGATCTCGATCCGGATCGGGATCCCGCGCATTTCCTGCTCGGCAAACTTCCAGCCGGGACTCTTTTCGGAGTCATCCGTTTTCACGCGGATGCCTGCTGCCTTCAGGGCCGCATTGATCTCAGCCGCCTTACCGAGAACGCCTTCCGCCTGCTGTCTGATCGGAACGATCATCACCTGCGTCGGAGCCACTCTCGGCGGAAGCACAAGGCCGGAATTGTCACCATGAACCATAATGATCGCGCCGATGAGTCTGGTCGTTGTTCCCCAGGACGTCTGGAACGGGTACTTTAATGTATTGTCTTTGTCCGTAAACTGGATATCAAATGCTCTGGCAAATCCGTCGCCGAAGTTATGGCTGGTTCCGGACTGCAAAGCCTTTCCGTCATGCATCAGGGCTTCGATCGTGTAGGTTGCCTGTGCACCCGCAAATTTCTCTTTTTCGGTCTTTCTGCCCTTTACGACCGGGATCGCAAGAACCTGCTCACAAAAATCCGCGTACACGTTCAGCATCCGGATCGTTCTTTCTTCTGCTTCCTCAGCCGTCGCATGGATCGTATGTCCTTCCTGCCACAGGAACTCACGGGAGCGGAGGAACGGTCTGGTCTCTTTCTCCCAGCGAACGACCGAGCACCACTGGTTATAATTCTTGGGCAGATCCCTGTAGGAATGCACCTCGTTTTTGTAAAAATCACAGAACAGCGTTTCCGATGTCGGACGTACGCACATCTTCTCCTGCAGGGGCTGCAGGCCGCCCATCGTTACCCACGCCACCTCCGGTGCAAAACCCTCTACGTGATCTTTCTCTTTTTCCAGAAGGCTCTCGGGAATGAACATCGGAAGATAGACGTTTTCCACGCCCGTTTCTTTAAACCGCCGGTCCATCTGGCTCTGGATCAGTTCCCAGATCGCATATCCTGCCGGCTTAAAGACCATGCATCCCTTTACGGAAGTGTAGTCGATCAGATCCGCTTTCTTTACTACATCTGTATACCATTGCGCGAAGTCCTCCTCCATGGAAGTGATGGCTTCGACCATTTTCTTATCGCCCATAACTGCTCCTTTTGCTTTATTTTGCAACAAATACCATTATAATTGTCAACGCATGGCAAGTCAATGATCGCCGCTATTTACCGCATACGACTTCATAGGTTCCGCTTCCCGTGCAAAAAACAACGATCGATCCGTTCTCTTTTGTAGTGTAATAAGGAATTGCAGCCTCTGTAAGATATGCTTCCGTCTTCTCTTCAACCGGCCGGTCGTCACCGTCCGTGATAATGACCTCTTTTGGATCGATCTTTTCAAGCAGCGACTCTGTGTTTTTCTTCCAGTCCCCGTGATGCGGAAATTTCAAAATGTCATAGTGTTCTGCAACAGGAATAAAGGCTTCTATGGATTCCCGCTCGATATCCCCGGTGAACAGAAACGAGTCTGCTCCGTAATGCAGCGCTTCGACAAGAGACATGTCATTGTCGTTTTTTTCCGCGGCATCATAGCTGACAAAGGACGGCAGGATCGTCAATTCTGCCTCCTGTTCTCCGATCGGAAAAGCAATCTTTATCTGCTCCCTGACCCGGACCAGGTTAGCACCGCTATCCTCCAGGTCTTCCATGACATCCTCGTATTTTTCTCCTTCCGGAAGATAATCCGGAATATAAACCGTCTTTGCCGGGTAGGTGTGTAAAAGGCCGGCCGCACCGCCATAATGATCCTTGTCGTAATGCGTGATGATCATTTCGTCGATATGGTCGATCCGAAGGTCGCTTAAGTCTGCCTTAACCGCCTTTACCGTATCTTCATATCCGCAATCGATCATAATGACATGATCCCCGCCTGCTATGACGATACAGTCACCTTTCCCCACATCAATAAAGGCAACCGTCAGTTCCGTCTTTGCATGATCTGCCCACGCCGGCGTTTTCCTGCAACCCGTCAGCAGGCATAAGATCAGACATATATAAACCGTTAAAAACTTTCTCATGTGCTGTCTTTCCTTCCTAAGCAGCCGAAAGAAAAAGCCGCGGATGATCCGCGGCTCTTATTCTCATACATTGTTAATCTTCGATCTTCTCGTATCTCTTGAAGATCTTGTCGGCACCGCACACATGCTTCGTTCCGTCTGCATCGATAATGACGTAATCGCCCTCTTCGATGAAAGTCCGTCCCCTTTTGTGTGTGATATACGGCACAACGACCAACCCGCTGTCCCTGGTTACACGCAACAGTCTGTCCGTCACGATCCACCCCTTGGTCACAACGTCCGAGAAAGGCTCCCATCCGTCCTCCAAATGCGAATCGATCGTGTATTCATATACATCTGCAACAATTGGTGTTCTTTTACATTTCATGTGTATACCTCCCCTTGAAAAAAATACCCTGCACCTTTATTTTACATGATTTTTCGCAAAACACAACTGAAATTGCGGTCATACTTTAAACCGATACCCCACGCCCCAGATG
Organism: Lachnospiraceae bacterium; assembly: GCA_017544705.1. Classification (GTDB taxonomy): domain Bacteria; phylum Bacillota; class Clostridia; order Lachnospirales; family Lachnospiraceae; genus UBA2868. The sequence continues at coordinate 17,495 of JAFYDQ010000052.1, forward strand.
GTTTCAATGTACTGCGGATTGGATGTATCCATCTCGATCTTCTCCCTGATCTTCTTGATATGCACCGTAACCGTTGCGATATCCCCGATGGAATCCATGTCCCAGATCTTGCGGAACAGCTCTTCTTTCGTATAAACATGGTTCGGGTTCTGCGCCAGGAATGTCAGAAGATCGAACTCTTTGGTCGTAAATGCCTTTTCTTCTCCGTTGATATAGACACGTCTTGCCGTCTTATCAATCTTTAGGCCTCTGATCTCGATCACTTCGTTGGTGTTCGGATTGGTACCGATCAGCCGCTCATATCTTGCAAGATGCGCCTTTACCCTTGCAACCAGTTCACTCGGGCTGAACGGCTTGGTCATGTAATCATCCGCGCCGAGTCCCAGGCCTCTGATCTTATCGATATCGTCCTTTTTGGCACTTACCATGATGATCGGCGTGTTTTTGGCTTTCCGGATCTCTTTGCAGATCTCAAAGCCGTCTGTTCCCGGCAGCATCAGATCCAGGATGAAAAGATCATAATCTTCATGCAACGCCAGCTCCAGACCCTTCTTTCCGTCGTTTTCGATCACCACCTCGAAATCGGACAGTTCCAGATAATCCTTTTCCAGCTCCGCTATGGCTTCCTCATCTTCAATAATCAGTATTCTGCTCATCATTTGCCTCCACGTATTTTCTCAATACAAAATGTATCGTTGTTCCCACATGTTCCTTACCGGTTGCCCAGATATAACCGCCGTGATCCTCAATGATCTTCTTTACAATGGAAAGCCCGATACCGCTTCCGCCCTGTGCGGAATTCCTGGATGCGTCCGTCCTGAAGAACCGGTCAAAGATATTGGGCAGGTCTTTGGCAGCGATCCCTTTTCCGTTATCCTCGATCTCCACCTGAATACTGTCATTGTTGTCGATAATGCAGATATCAATGGCACCTTCCTCTTTATCCATATATTTCACGGAATTGCCGATGATATTGTTGATGACCCGGCGGAGCTGCTCGGGATCCGCAATGATTCTGGTGCCGCTTTCCACGTAATTGCTGTACGTCAGCTTGATGTTCTTGGACTCCAAGTCCAGACCGATCTCTTCCACGCAATCATTGAAAAAGTCATTCACATCGATCCTGTGGAAATTATAAGGGATCCGGTTGGTATCGATCTGGGAATACAGGGTCAGTTCGTTGATGAGGCGGTCCATCTCGATCGCCTTGTTGTAGATGGTCTTGATATAACGGTCCATCTTTTCGGGTGTATCCGCAACGCCGTCCATGATCCCTTCGCAGTATCCCTTGATCGATGTGATCGGCGTCTTCAGATCATGGGAGATATTGCTGACCAGTTCCCTGCTGTCCTGATCATATTTCACCTTGCTCTCCATGGTCTCTTTAACAGCCCTGCGCATAACGTCGAAATTGTTGCACAGTTCGCTGAGTTCGTCTTTTCCTTCCGTGGCAATGGAATAATCCAGATTCCCTTTGGCGATCTGACGCATGGCTTCATTCAGTTTCCATACGGGCTTTGCCACCTGCTTGTAATTCTGGCTCGTGATCACAAGGCTGGTGATCACCAGAATGATCGTCACCGCAAACAGAAGCTGCATGAAAAACACCTGCAGCGTACCTGCAGAGAACTCATAAGTCATATTCGGTTTCAGCTGTGTTTCCCCGTAGAGATGCCGGAACCGGTACAGGCTCAACGCAACGAACGAGGCACATGTCAGCGCAAGCGGTGCTAAGATCATGATCACGGCAGACCACATCAGCCGCGTTTTCAGTTTCATAGGTAGCCCCCATTTTCCCTAACTTATGCGCATATTATAACACATGTCATTCTGACAGATTCTAAAGAAACAATAAAACTTTTCGCCCGTTCTCCCTTGTTCCGTATCCCTTTTCGATTTATATTGTTCCTATGAACATCCTCTACGAAGACAATGACCTTTTGGTGATCGAAAAACCCGCCGGCATGCCCACGCAGTCCGCTTCCGTCAGGGCTGCGGATCTGGTCTCTAAGATCAAAACATACCTGGGAGATACATATCTTGGAATCGTACACAGACTCGACACGCCGGTTTCGGGCCTGCTTGTATTTGCCAAAACGCCTGCTGCCGCCGCTTCCCTGAGCAAACAGGCACAGGGCGATCAGATGTGTAAGCACTATACGGCAATCGTGGAAGGAAAAGTGGAGCAGACCGCAGAACCCGTGATCTTAACGGATTATCTTGTTAAAGACAGCACAAAAAACATGGCTCTCATCGTTCCAAAAAACACAAAGGATGCACACGGAAAGTCCGCAAAATGTGCGAAGCTCTCCTATGAAGTGCGCGCTTATGACGATAAGGCGGATACGACCACGCTGAACATTCAGCTTCTGACCGGAAGATTCCATCAGATCCGTGCGCAGCTCTCCCATCTGGGACATCCGATCCTTTATGATGTGAAATACGGCGCAAAAAAACCGGCTGCCTCCAAAGAAACAGCCGGTATTGCACTTTGCGCTTATGATCTTGTGTTCATTCATCCTTCAACCGGAGAAAAAATGCATTTTCAGATCCCGAACAGCTCGCTGTAGCATTTCAGCGCACCCTCGGTTTCGTGTGCCAGGACTTTCTTCGCAAGTACCTTTCCGAGCTGCACACCTTCCTGGTCAAAGCTGTTCACATTCCATAAGAATCCCTGGAACATGATCTTATTCTCAAAATGGGAAAGCAGGGCGCCAAGCGATGCGGGCGTTAAGGATTCCCCGTAAATGATACTGGACGGGCGATGCCCCGCAAAGTTTTTGTTGCGGTTTGAATCCTCCTTACCGCAGGCAAATGCCATGATCTGTGCCACAACATTCGCGCACAGCTTCTGCTGGCTGGTGCTTCCCTGAATATCCACATCCACGCCACACTGTCCATTTTTAAAGCCGATAAACTGGATCGGGATGATATCCGTTCCCTGATGCAGAAGCTGGTAGAAGGAATGCTGGCCGTTCGTACCGGGTTCACCGAAGATCAGGGGCCCCGTCTGATAATTTACAGGCTCGCCGAACCGGTTCACACTCTTTCCGTTACTTTCCATATCCGCCTGCTGCAAATGCGCCGGGAAGCGGCTCAATGCCTGGGAATACGGAAGAACAGCCGTCGCGCCGTATCCGAGGACATTGCGCTCATAGACACCGATCAGGGCATCCAGCATAGCCGGGTTCTCCTGAATGTTACGATTCTTTGCAAGTGCGTCTTCTTTAGCGGCACCGTCCAGAAAAGCGGCAAATACTTCCGGTCCGAAAGCAAGCGAAAGAACTGCTCCGCCGACAGCCGAACAGGACGAGAAGCGGCCGCCGATATAATCATCCATGAAAAATGCAGCCAGATAGTCACTGCTCTTTGCAAGCGGCGAAGTCTCGCTTGTTACGGCGATCATGTGCTTGCTTGCATCAAGCCCCGCCTTCTTCAATGCCTCTTTGACAAACATTTCATTGGTCAGTGTTTCCAGCGTTGTCCCTGATTTTGATACCAGAATGAACAGGGAATGTGCCAGATCGATCGCGTTCAGAACGGCTGCCGCGTCATCCGGGTCCACGTTACTGATGAATTTCGCTTCCATTTTGAACGTGTTGTTTTTCTTTGCCCAGTTTTCCAGCGCAATATACATGGCTCTCGGTCCTAAGTCCGATCCGCCGATACCGATCTGTACGACCGTGGTAAACTTTTCTCCCTTTGCGTTTGCGATCTCTCCGGCATGTACCTTCTTCGCAAATTCCGCAATGTTTTTCTGCTGTGTCGTATAAAAATCCCGCTTGTTGATACCGTCTGCCACAACATCGCTTCCCAGCTGGCCGCGCGTGAGCTGATGCAATACCAGACGTTTCTCGCCCGTATTGATCACGGCACCGTTATACAGTTCTTCGTATTTTTCCGTAAGCTGTGCTTCATCCGCAAGATCCTGCAGGATCTTTAAGATCGTGTCATTCACTTCTTTGGCCGCGTAATTATAGTGCAGTCCTTCCGCCATGTTGACCGTGTACTTCTGCACTCTCTGCGCACCCGTCTCAGAAGACAGTTCTTTGGCGATATCCGTGCGGTCCCGGTTATCAGACAATTGTGAAAACGCTTTTAAAGTGTCAAGATTGTTCCATGTTGCCATGTTAAGATCCTCCTGAAATTCATCGTAGAAATTATGGAAATTATACTTGAATCGGTGCAGGATTTCAACCTCCCGCTCACTTGACAAACAGGGGTGTTTCCTTAAAATGGTATCTATGAAACGAATCGTACTGACAGGCGGCGGAACTGCCGGCCACGTAACCCCGAATATTGCCCTGCTGCCCGCTCTGAAGGAAGCAGGTTATGACATTCAATACATCGGTTCCTATGAGGGCATGGAGAAATCCCTCATTGCGGACTATGGCATTCCCTATCACGGTATTGCATCGGGAAAGCTGCGCCGCTATTTTGACGTAAAGAATTTTACCGATCCGTTCCGGGTGATCAAGGGTTTCCATGAAGCCAAGAAGCTGATGAAGGAACTGAAGCCCGATGTGGTCTTTTCCAAAGGCGGCTTTGTTTCCGTCCCGGTCGTGATCGCCGCAAAACGCAGAAAGATCCCTGCGATCATTCATGAATCGGACATGACACCGGGTCTGGCAAACCGCCTGTGCTTCTCATCTGCCGCAAAGATCTGCTGTAATTTTCCGGAGACCGTGGATAAGCTCCCGGCTGGAAAAGCTGTCCTTACAGGCTCTCCCATCCGTTCGGAATTAAAAGAAGGATCGGCTGAGCGGGGTCGTGCCTTTTGTAAGATCGGCGATGACAAGCCCGTTATCCTGATCATGGGCGGTTCTTTGGGTGCCGCCAATGTCAATGCCGCGATCAGACGGATCCTGCCGGATCTTCTGCCGCGATTCTATGTGATCCATTTATGCGGAAAGGGAAAGCTGGACGAAACCCTGAAAGATACCCCGGGATATGTCCAATTTGAATATATCAAAGATGAATTGAAGGATCTGTTTGCACTCAGCGATCTGGTAATCTCCAGAGCCGGTGCCAATGCCATCTGTGAACTGCTCTATCTGCAAAAGCCAAATCTCCTGATCCCGCTTTCATCTCAGGCAAGCCGCGGGGATCAGGTGTTAAATGCAAGATCCTTTGAAAAG
>JAFYDQ010000053.1 GCA_017544705.1 Lachnospiraceae bacterium
GGGTTGCTACAGCCGGAATTGGATAAAAGAATGCCGTATCCGTTTTCGGTTCTTCTTACCGCTGCAATTTGGTTCGTCTGGCATTTTCCTGTGTTTATAGACCCAACATCAAATCATTACGGAGACAGCATCATCGGATTCGGAATCACTATTTTTATCTGGTCGTTTGCTTTGGCTGCAATATATAAGTCGACAAAAAGCGTGATCGCCTGTGCTCTGTATCATACTTTTGTTGATGCGATTGGCGCGGTTTATGATTGGAACGCATTATTTGACGGCTTCCCGGGAAGCGTATCGACAAATGTTTACCGGGGCATTTGGCTTATAGCAGCGGTCTTCTTATGGCTTATAGCGGAAAAGAAAGACATGACCGAGGCAGTCGGTAACGACGATGACCTGCGATAAGACCGGACTCTATGAAAAACAGAGTACAGAAATGCCTAATACCATCAAAAAGTCCATTCTGGAAAAGCTGCCTAATTCCCCGGTGATCACATCAGGTAGCCTGCACAATGCCCTGACCGAGTGCATTTCTGCCTCTGCGGTTGCTGCCCTCCGGGAAGGGTGTGATGGGCTCGTGATCAGCGAAGGCAACCGCATGACCCTGCTGCGGATGCTGGAAGATCCGAATGTTGGGAACGGGACTGTCCAACGGGCAGAGCTTATTTCGCTCATTGATACGCTTGGATCGTTCCTGGAGAAATACATGGCGGATCAACCGGAAGGGCATCTTTGGATCGTTCTCTGTTGCGTCTATCTTTCCATGATTGTCCGGGAGCCAATGCACCCGCAACGGTTTACCCATTGGTATCTGGACGGTGATATATACCGCTGTCCGGCAAAGGAGGTTTCTTCGGACAGCGTGTGCCTTTGGTGTGTCTGTCAAGCGGTATCAAAGGAAACGAAAAAGGAAGGGTCAGTCTCTTGAAGGGAGCATCTGATGCGGTCATCCGCAAGCGTATCGTCTTTTACGGCCAAGTGCAGGGCGTCGGCTTTCGCTATCGTGCACGGCACGCAGCGGATTTATACGGATGCACCGGCTGGGTGAAAAACGAATACGATGGCTCTGTGACAATGGAGATTCAAGGCCATGAAGAGCAGATCGATCAGGTCATTCTCGCGATTGAACGCGGCACCTATGTCCGCATCGAGAATATGGATGTTCGCTCCCTGCCGATTGACCCGGAGGAGCGCAGTTTCAGAACAGATTGGTGAACAGGATGGCATACGATTTCTATGTGCGAACAAAACAGGATCTGATCGATGCAGTACAGGAATACGGTATCATTCCGTATTTCGAATCCTCGATTCCCGGCTTTTCGCTGGAGGAGCACTGTCATCCGCTGATGCTCTTCAACGACACGGAGGACAACTCTTGGTTCTGGAAGGGACCGGTCATCCAGGAGACAGGCTGCGCTTACGGCAAATTTTTCGGGAAAAAGGCTGCGTATGTCCGAAAAGACCTCTTTTTGGACCTGGCAAACTATCGGCGCGACGGCTATGACTACGATGCGAGATATGAGGATGGCCTCGCCAGGTTCCAGGACAAGCAACTTTACGATCTGATCAGCGAGAACGCGCCTGTCCTTTCAAAAGTGCTTCGCAAAACCGGCGGCTACGCATACAGCGGGCGCTGGCAAAAGACCGAAGGCATCAAGGGTTTCGATACCTCCGTCACACGGCTCCAGGAACAGTGCTATGTGATCATCAGCGACTTTGTTTTCACGAGAGACAAATCCGGACATCTGCGCGGCTGGGGTGCTGCGGAATACTCCACGCCGGAGAAGACCATGGGA
>JAFYDQ010000054.1 GCA_017544705.1 Lachnospiraceae bacterium
GCAGCGCCTGATGATCGCGCGCATCTTCCTGTTAAAGCCAAAGATCCTGCTGGCGGATGAGCCGACCTCCATGATCGACGCCTGCTCAAGGTCTACGATCCTTGACATGCTGACCAAGCTTCGCGATGAGATCAACATGACGGTCATTTTTATCACGCATGATATCGGCCTGGCATACAAGATCTCCGATAAGGTTTATATTATGGAACACGGCAAATTCGTGGAATCGGGGGATGCCGAAGAGGTGATCATCCATCCGCAGGCGGATTATACGAAACGCCTGATCAGCGATGTGCCAAAGATTTACGAAGAGTGGGATCTGTCCACTGTTTAGGAATTGTTAAATAAGAAAATCGATAACCCAAAGAAAAGGAGCTGCAACTGCGGCTCCTTTTGCGATTTCATCGCGTTTGCGGCCGGACTATGATATAATTGACCCATGAAAATCAAAGTCAAAGAAGCAAGTTATGAGCAGGTCATGGCGAAGAAACGCCCCAAGCACCGGAAGCCGGTCCGGCAGAGCATGGCGCTCCGGACCCTGATGAAAACGCTCTCTGCTTCGGAACTGAAAAAAGTAAACTTTACCTATACCAAAGAGGACATGGAGGACGTGGAACACACGCCCTGCCTGGTCTTAATGAACCATTCCAGTTTCATCGATCTGGAGATCGCATCGACACTATTGTATCCGGATCCTTTCCATATTATATGTACTTCGGACGGTTTTGTCGGGAAATACAAGCTGATGCGAAACGTAGGCTGCATCCCGACGCAGAAGTTTGTTACGGATTCCAGGCTGGTAAAGGACATGCTCTATGCGCTGAAAACGCTGAAGAGTTCCGTGCTGATGTATCCGGAGGCCAGTTACAGCTTTGACGGGTGTGCGACACCGCTTCCGAGGAGCCTCGGAAAATGCATCAAAGTCCTGAAGGTTCCCGTCGTCATGATCCGCACATACGGCGCGTTTGCATACGATCCGCTCTATAACTGCCTGCAGAAGCGGCAGGTGGATGTGAGTGCAACGATGCGCTGCGTTCTGAAGCCGGAACAGATCGAGGAGATGTCCGCTACAGAGATCAACCGCGTGCTTGCGGAACACTTCCGGTTTGATAACTTCAGATGGCAGCAGGAAAATCATGTCAGGATCACGGAGGATTTCCGCGCAGACGGATTAAACCGCGTGCTCTATAAATGCAGAGCCTGTAAGACGGAAGGGCAGATGGAAGGCAGCGGGACCACGGTCCGCTGCAAGCAGTGCGGTGCCAAATGGGAGTTGACGGAGGAAGGCTTCCTGCGCAGGCTCTCAAAGGAACCGACGGATTTTACGCACATCCCGGACTGGTACCGGTGGGAGCGGCAGTGTGTGAAGGAAGATCTGATCGGCGGCATTTATCATTTGGACATTCCGGTCGATATCATTATGATGGTCGATTATGATGCGGTCTATCGCGTCGGCGAGGGACGCCTGATCCACGGCAAGGAGGGCTTTCACCTGATCGGATGTGACGGACAGCTTGACTATGTGCAGACACCGCTTGCTTCCTATTCTTTATATGCAGACTATTACTGGTATGAGATCGGCGACATGATCTGCATCGGGACCAAGGATGTCCTCTACTACTGCTTCCCGAAGGAAGGGCAGGACGTGGTCGCCAAGACCCGCCTCGCCGCCGAGGAACTGTATAAACTATGTAAAGAGAAGCCGTAAACAGGATTTCAGCGAAATACTTTTTGAGCGAGCGTCAAAGAGCGAGCGAAAAAATGTCATTTCGATGAAATCTATTATAGATTAAAGGAGATTCTGAAATGGCAAAACTGTACTTCCGGCACGGCGCCATGGGCAGCTCGAAGACCGCAAACGCCCTGATGGTCGAATACAACTACTACGAGCGCGGCAAAAAAGCGCTGCTTTTAAAGCCGAAGCTGGATAACCGTGACGGTGAAAAAGTGATCAGAAGCCGTATGGGCCTGCAGAAAGAGTGCATGTTCGTGGAGGATCTGGTTCAGATGAGCGATGACGAGATCCGCCGGTATGACTGCGTGATCGTGGATGAGGCGCAGTTTTGCAAGAAATCAGACATTGAGCTGTTTGTACACATCGTGGATGACTTAAGCATTCCCGTGATCTGTTACGGGCTACGCACGGATTTTCGCAGAGAACCTTTTGAAGGTTCAATCTGGCTTTTGGCCTGGGCGGATGTGATCGAAGAGATCAAAACGGTCTGCTGGTGCGGGCAGGGCGCGCAGTGCAACACGCGCATTAACCCGCAGGGCAAGGTCATCAAACACGGCGAACAGATCGTGCTCGGTGCAAATGATAACTACGTCGCACTATGCCGGAAGCACTATAAAGAAGAAAAAACAGGTCCTAATGCCTAAAATGTCACATTAATATCGAAACTTTACAAAAAAAATACTAAAGTCTTTAGAAAAATATCCGATAAAGTAATTGTAAGACTTTAAGTATGCGTTTTCGCATGGTGGTGAAAACGATAAAACTCCAAGGAAGGAAAGGGGAGAACAACATGCGTATTGAAGCTTATAATCAGGTCAATCAGATCTATCAGTCGCAGAAAATAAAGAAGACTGAGAAGACCAGCAAAACGAACCGCATGGACCAGGTACAGATTTCCAGCCTCGGTAAGGATATTCAGACCCTGAAGCAGGCAGTCAAAGACTCGCCGGATATCAGGGAAGAACTGACCACACCGTTGAAAGAGAAAATCAAAGCCGGGACCTATAATGTTGACGGTGGTGATTTTGCAAGCAAGCTGTTGGAGAAGTACGAAGCCTGGAGGTAATGTTCATTGGCCAGTCTTATGGAAGAACTTCTGAGCGTACTTAGCGAGGAAGAAAAGACTTTTAAACAGCTGCTCGACATTACAAGTCGAAAGACACAAGTTATCGTGCAGAACGATATTAATGCTCTGCGCGCAATCACGGACGAAGAACAAAACGTCATGAATCATATCAGTCATCTGGATCATCAACGTGAAACAGTGACCCATGATATCGCAGACGTGATCAACAAGGATGTTGAAACATTGAAACTGTCGGCGCTGGCTGGCTTATTGAAGAGCCAGCCGGAAGAGAGAGACCGGTTAAATGCATTGATCGACGGATTGTCCACTACGGTACGCCAGATCCGTCGGATCAATGAGCAGAACACCGAGCTCATCAAACATTCGCTTGAGATGGTCGAATTTGACATGCAAATGATCAGGGCCATGCACGAAGCGCCGCAGACCGCCAATTATGGCAGAAGCGCCATGAATACCGGCGGTACCCTCGGCACAATGCCGGAAGGGTTTGATGCGAAACAGTGAGGTGATCCTATGCCGTTAATGGGTAGTTTTTACGTTGGAGTATCCGGATTACAGACCAGTCAGAATGCGCTGAATACCACAGCGCATAATTTATCCAATATTGAAACTGAAGGTTATACAAGACAGCAGACCCTGTTAGAGGATCGTTTCTACAACACGCTCGGAAACGCATCCGTTTCCGCAAAGCAGACAGGGCTTGGTGTTCAGTACGCGGAAGTCAGACAGGTAAGGGATGCTTTCCTGGATCTGTCTTACCGTGAAGAGACCGGAAGAAAAGAATTCTACGAGATCGCCTACGAAACCTCAACAGAGATCGAAACCATGCTGGGGGAAATGGAAGGCGCTTCTTTTCATGAAGCATTAAGCGATTACTGGACATCCATTCAGGAACTGCAGAAAGATCCGAGCAGTGCTGTTGTACAGGGATCGTTCGTTGCTACAGGACTGCAGTTTCTGGAACGCGCACAGGCCGTATACGATGGCTTAAGCGCTTACCAGGATAACCTGAATGCCCGTGTAACGGATTATGTGAAACAGATCAATGAATACGGACAGCAGATCAAGAAATTAAACGATGCGATCAAGAGAACCGAGATCGGTCAGGAAGAAGCAAATGACCTCCGCGATGCCAGGAATCTGATCCTCGATAAACTTTCCGGTATGTGCAACATCACTTACCAGGAAAACGTAGATAACGTAGTGGAAGTACAGGTGGAAGGCACCCCGTTCGTATGTCGCGACAGAGTGTTCGAGATGGATTCGAAGCTGGATGAGGCAACCGGATTCTACACACCGATCTGGCCGTGGAATGATGACGCGGAAGTATTCGACCTGGATCGTCTGGTCAATTCCGCTGATGATACGGATGTCGGACAGTTAAAGGCCATCCTGATCATGCGCGGTGACCGCAGAGCCAACTACACCGATCTGCTGACGGACCGCGAGATCGGCGGCAATCATTACGATGTCTATAACCAGGGCTACACCGATGCCGACGGCAAGGAAAAGGTTGCGACCAAACAGTCCGTTGTGATGACCATGCAGGCAGAACTTGATAATCTGATCCATTCCTTAAGCACCACGATCAATGATATCCTCTGCAACGAACAGGGAAAGGCTTACGAAGACCGCTACTATGCAAACGAAGAAGACCTGCCGATCGAACTGTTCGAGAGACTCGGTGAATCGAAACGGTATGAATACCGCAACGGTACACATGGCGACGGATGGTATTACATTCCGGAAGATATCTCGAATGCACCGGTTGATGTTTCTTCCATGTATACGCTTTCCAATTTAAAGATCAATCCGGATCTGCTCAAGGAGCCCACAAAGCTTTCCTTCATGACCAAGGATAAGCAGGTGGATCAGAAGAAGGCCGATGCTTTGGCCGAGAGCTTCAGAGATCCGTTTGGCACATTAAATCCCGAAACGAATAAAGAGTACAACTTCACGGATTACTATGACGCGATGGTAGTACAGGTCGGAAATACCGGCTTCATCTACAAGACCATCGCAGAGAGCCAGAACAGCACGGTCGTATCGTTAGAGAATGCAAGACAGGCCGTTGCGGGAACGGCTTCCAACGAAGAGTTAAGCAATATGATCAAGTTCCAGAATGCGTACAATGCGGCCAGCCGCTACATCAACGCGGTGGACGCGATGCTCGATCACCTGATCAACCGGCTGTCGTAATCGCTGAAATCAATATACAATCTTCGAAAGGAGAGACGGATGACATCACAATTCTTCGGATTGAATATCGCATATACGGGTCTGCAGGCGGCGAATGTGTCGCTGAATACGACTGCCAACAATATCTCCAACGTGGAGACGGAAGGGTATTCCAGACAGAATACCGTGCAGCAGGCATCCGATGCACTTCATACCTGGAGCAAATACGGCATGGCCGGTTCCGGTGTGGATACGATCAAGATCAACCAGACCAGAGATCAGTACTACGATTTGAAATACTGGACCAACAATGCGAATGTCGGCACGTTTGACATCAAGCAGTATTACATGAAGCAGCTGGAAGACTATTTTACGGAAACGGATCTGAAGGAAGGCTTCGGAACCATCTACAAGAACAGCTTCCATGCACTGGAAGAAGTATTTAAGAGCCCGGGCGATGACAC
>JAFYDQ010000005.1 GCA_017544705.1 Lachnospiraceae bacterium
ATTGTCCAATTCTGTTTTCAGACAGCTCTATACGAGCAATGTATCCGTGATGTCAAACATGCCATTCTTAATGGTCATGATCATGCCGCTGCCGTTCCTGATCTTTGTCAATCCCCTGCAAAACTATCGCTACCAGAAGGCGACCATGGCGGTCAGCATTTTGGAGATCGTAAACTTCGTGGTCTGCGGGTTGCTGTTTGTATTCGGCAAAGTCTCTCTGCTTAACAGCTTTATCAGTTCGGCGCTTTGCGCACTGATCTCGATCATCGTGATTTTTACGACGATCATTTTAGATATCAGGAAGCATCATATCGGCAATTATAAATATGTTGCGCTCGGCTTTGCATTCATGGCGACTGCCGCCATTGTCCAGATCTTTGTCTATCAGTTTGCGCACAACGGGATCTTCTCCGGCGTGTTCATGGCGTTTGGCCTGTTCGGGTTCATCATTTTCTCGATCATCCACACGATCAAACAGCTCATCAACATCCGCCTTGAGGCCAATGAGATCGCGCACATCAGCAAGGCCAAAGACGATTTCCTTGCCAACATGTCGCACGAGATCCGCACGCCCTTAAACGGCATCCTCGGGATGGACGAGATGATCCTGCGAGACACCAGGGAGAGCAAAATCAAAAAATACGCACTCGAGATCAAGAGCGCCGGCAATACGCTGCTCTCGATCATCAATGATATTCTGGATCTAAGCAAAATCGAATCCGGGAATTTTGAGATCATTCCCGTGACCTATGACGTGGCGTCGGTCTTAAACGACGTGCTGAACTTAACCCGCCACAGGGCGCAGAAAAAAGGCCTTGAATATCATTTCTCGGTTGCCGAAGACATCCCCTCGGTGCTCTACGGCGATGAGATCCGCATCCGCCAGATTTTGCTCAACATCATCAACAATGCCATCAAGTACACGAAAGAGGGGCATGTTGATGTGAACATCAGCGCGGAATCCATCCGAATGGGGAATTATGTAAACCTGATCGCCAAGGTGCAAGACACCGGTATCGGCATCAAGGAAGAGGATAAGGAGAAGCTGTTCTTAAGCTTCCAGCGCCTGGACGAGCGGAAAAATCGCAACATCGAGGGTACCGGCCTCGGATTGCACATCACCTACAGGCTGTTGGAAATGATGGAGGGCTCGATCAATGTGGAGAGCGAATACGGGCAGGGTTCGACTTTTACCGTAAGCGTTCCGCAGAGGGTGGAAAAAGCTGAACCCATCGGTGATTTTTCAAGGGCTGTCAGGGATTACTTAAACCATATCGAAACCGAAGAAGTCGGCTTCTATGCGCCATCTGCAAGGATCATGGTCGTGGATGACAACGAACTGAACTTAGAGGTTATGGAAGGGCTCCTTCGCGACACCAAGATCCAGGCGGACTATGTCGATTCGGGGCAGAAGTGTATCGAGAAGGTGGAGGGTACGGCTTACGACTGTATCCTGCTCGACCAGATGATGCCCGGCATGAACGGCGAGGAAACGCTGCGCGCAATGAAAGAGCGCGACCTTCTGCATGATACGCCGGTCATCGCGCTGACCGCGGATGCGATCATCGGCGCAAAGGAAAACTATATTGCCAAGGGCTTTACGGATTATTTAAGCAAGCCGGTCAAATACGAGAACCTGGAAAAACTGCTGCGCTACTACATTCCGCAGGAGAAACAGGTGGTTCCGATGCGCAGCGACGATCTGCCCGTGATGCTGATCTGGGGCAACGATTCCGAGCGGCTTCGTGAGGAGAAAGAACGTCTGGAAGGGATTTACAAATGCGTCTGCGTAGTCGGCGAAGCCGCCAGAAACAAGTATCTTGAGAAGCATGAGCCGGCAGGCGTGATGCATATTCAGTAGTGGCCCCCAAAATGGACTCTTGGGGTTTGCCATGTCTCCGAAGGAGCATGGCCTACGGGGTGAGCCCTTGGGGACGGGGTTAGTGGTTCATTTTATGAGTGTATTTTTTCCGATCAACAAAAACGACATCCTATACTGTGGCCTGGAAAAGGACGAATACCTAAGCGTCCGCGACAGGATCATGCAGCGGAACATCCGCTTAACGGGCAGGATTTCTGTCGGGATCGCTGTGCTTGGCGTACTTTTTATTGTGATCAATCTGGTCCTGCGCATCGATAATTATATCCCGTATCTGATCCTGATGACCGGAGGCCTTTTGCTTAGGATACTAAAGCCGCTGATCCGGGAAGAGAAGCGCATTCTTTCCCTTTGCTATTGCTATGCCATGATCCTGATCGTATTTGCGTACGGGATCGTTTTAAGCATCCAGCCGTCCAACGCACCGCATCCGTCCACGAGTATTGTGGTGTTCTTGGCACTCATGCCGCTGACCATCAATGACCGGCCGATCCGGATGGGGTTCATCGTGCTTGTCGCTACACTTACATATCTGTATTTCAGTTACTATGTCAAATCCCCGGAGGCGTTTACGACGGATATCTTAAATACCGCGACTTTTGCCATCCTGGGACTGTTCTTATACCTTGGGATCTCCAACCGGAACGTGAAGGAGATCTTCTTTGGCATTCAGGCTGCGGAGAATGAAAAGTTCAGGGAAGAGGCCAGGGTTGCCGAGAATTCCAACCGCGCCAAAAGCAATTTCCTTGCCAACATGTCGCATGAGATCCGCACGCCGATGAACGCGATCATCGGCCTCAACGAAATGATCCTTCGTGAATCCCCCGACGCCAAAATCAAACAATATGCGCTCGATATCAAAGGCGCAGGTGACACCCTCCTGTCGATCATCAACGATATCCTGGACTTGAGCAAGATCGAGTCCGGCAAGATGGAACTGGTTCCCGTGGAATATGAGATTTCATCGGTCATCAATGATGTCGTCAACATGACCATGAAAAAAGCAAACGACAAGGGCCTTGATTTTCACTTATATGCGGACCCTGACATTCCGTCCGTCCTCTACGGGGATGAGATCCGGGTGCGTCAGGTCATGCTCAACATCATCAACAATGCCATCAAATACACGGAAGAGGGCAGCGTCAAAATCAATCTTTCCTACGATCGTGACACGACTTTCCTGATCTTAAGGGTCGCGGACACCGGTGTCGGGATCCGGGAATCGGACAGGGAGCGGATATTCACTTCGTTCCAGCGGCTGGATGAATCCAGAAACCGCAAGGTCGAGGGCACGGGCTTGGGACTTAGCATCACGAAGCAGCTTGTGTCGCTGATGCACGGGCAGATCGTTGTGGAGAGCGAGTACGGAAAAGGCTCGACGTTTACGGCATACATGGTACAGAAGGTCGAGGATGAAACGCCGATCGGCAATTACACGGAACGGCTTGAGAAAGCAAAGTTTGCGGCTGCCGAAGAATACCGGCCGGCACTGGTTGCACCAAAGGCGCGGCTGCTCATCGTCGATGACAACGAGATGAATCTGCAGGTCATCGCAGACCTGCTGCAGGAAACAAAGATCCGCGTGACGGTGGCCTTGTCCGGTGCAGAATGCATTGAGCGTCTGAAAGACCGCGACTACGACATGGTGCTGCTTGACCAGATGATGCCGGAACTGTCTGGCACACAGACCCTGAAGCTGATCCGCGATCGCGGCCTTGCTGAACATACGCCGATCGTGGTGCTCACGGCCGATGCGATCGCCGGCGCAAAGGAAGCCTATATCAAAGAAGGCTTCACGGATTACCTTTCCAAACCCGTCATGTACGAGGAATTGGAAGAGACGCTGCGTAAGTACTTAGATCCCTCGCTGCTGCTAAGTGAGGAAGAAGCGGTCGCGCTTGAAAGTGCTGAGGCTGGCGGCGTTGCGGGTGTTGCCGGCGATTCTGGCGATGCTTCCGCGGATGGCGACAAGCCCGTCATTTTGGTGATCAGTGAATCTTCCGACAAATTAAAGGAAGCCAAGACTGCGCTTTCCACCGCATATAAAGGCGTCTTCGTGAAGAACGACGAGCAGGCCGAAAAATACTTATCCGAGCACGAAGTCGCCTTCGTGCTGCGCGATGCGCCGTGATTTTTTCTGCTTTTTGGACGGATTGGTCAGCTGTTTGGAGTTTAAGTCAGTGAATGCATCGGAATGTGCAATGATCGCGCAATTCCGATGCTTTTTTTGTGGACGCGATCAGGTTGTGCATCGGGATTGCCCCTGTGATTAGGCTTCCGATGCAATTTGTGGCATGCATCATGGATCAATGCATCGGGAATGGCGTTGCCATTCCGCTCCCGATGTAAGAAATGGGATATATCACAGGGGAATACATCGGAAAGAGCGAAGCGATTCCATCTTCGATGCAAAGGGTGTCATATATCATGGAATAATACATCGGGAATGGCTATAATATAAGAGAATCGATGCACCAGCCATGGATGAGAG
>JAFYDQ010000055.1 GCA_017544705.1 Lachnospiraceae bacterium
AAAATAATTTGTTTAAAATGCCGGGGAACAAAAGTTCCCCGGCTTCATAATGCCTGATCAGTCTTCCCACTTCCAGCCTGCGACCTCCGGAAGGTCGGTGCCGTACTTGTGAATATACTGTTTATGCTCGACCAGCTTATCGCTCATCTTCTGATACAGATAAGCGCCGCGGTTGCCGAGTCCCGGCAGATCCTTGATCGCCTCCTGTACCAGATGGAAACGGTCGATATCGTTCTGTACGCGTACATCAAACGACGTGGTGATCGTTCCTTCTTCCTTGTAGCCGCGGACATGCATCAGACGGTTGTTGTGTCTTCTGTAGGTCAGCTCATGTACCAGGCTCGCATAGCCGTGGAAGTTAAAGATCACGGGCTTATTTGTCGTGAACAGGATATCATACTCGGCATCCGTCAGACCGTGCGGATGCTCGTTTGCGGGCTGCAGCCTGAACAGATCCACGACATTGATGAAACGGATCTTGAGTTCGGGCAGTTCTTTTCTCAGGATCGAAACCGCTGCAAGCGCCTCCAGAGTCGGCGTTTCACCTGCGCAGGCGAACACGATATCCGGTTCCTGGCCCTGGTCGTTGCTTGCCCAGTCCCAGATGCCGATGCCCTGCGTGCAGTGTTTCACGGCTTCCGGCATACTCAGCCACTGCGGACGCGGATGCTTGCTCGCGACGATAACATTGACATAATCGCGGCTGCGGATGCAGTGGTCAAATACCGAGAGCAGGCAGTTGGCATCCGGCGGCAGATAAAGCCGCACCACGTCTGCTTTCTTATTTGCAATGTGATCCATGAATCCCGGATCCTGATGTGTAAATCCGTTGTGGTCCTGCTGCCATACCGTTGAGCACATGATCAGGTTCAGGGATGCGATCTCTTCACGCCATGTCAGCTGGTTGCAGATCTTGAGCCACTTCGCGTGCTGCGCAGCCATGGAATCGATAATACGGGCAAACGCCTCGTAAGTCGCAAAGAAACCGTGTCTGCCGGTCAGAAGGTATCCTTCCAGCCATCCCTCGCACATATGCTCGGAGAGCATGCCGTCCATGACACGGCCGTCTGCCGCGAGGTGGTCATCCGTATCAAACCGCTCGGCATTCCAGGTCCGGTTCTCCGTTTCAAAAACAGCGTTGAGACGGTTGGAATTGGTCTCGTCGGGTCCGAAGATACGGAAGTTTTTGTTCTCCGCATTGAGTTTGAAGATATCTCTGACAAATCTGCCGAGATAGCTCATATCCTGTGCTTCCAGAGCACCGTGTTCCTTAATGTCAAAACCGTATTCCCTGTAGTCCGGGAGCCTCAGATCACGAAGCAGCAGTCCGCCGTTGCCGTGAAGGTTGGCGCCGATCCTGCTCGTTCCTTCCGGCGCGAGAGAAGCGATCTCCGGCTTCAGCTTACCGTCATCATCAAACAGTTCCTCCGGATGATAGCTTCTGAGCCAATCTTCCAGGATCTTCAGGTGCTCTTCCTTATCCATTGCGATCGGTACCTGATGTGCAAGGAAATTGCCCTCGATGCGTTTGCCGTCGACTTCCTTCGGAGCAGTCCAGCCCTTGGGAGTCCTGAGGACGATCATTGGCCAGCGCGGACGGGTATGGTCGTTGTTTTCACGGGCGTTCTTCTGGATCTCTTTGATCTTTTCGATCACGATATCCATCGTCTCTGCCATCTTACGATGCATCGGCATCGGATCATCACCCTCGACGAAATACGGCTCCCAGCCGCAGCCATGGAAGAAGTCAACGATCTCTTCATGAGACATACGGGCAAAGAGCGTCGGGTTCGCGATCTTATAACCGTTCAGGTGGAGGATCGGGAGTACAGCGCCGTCACCGACCGGATCCAGGAACT
>JAFYDQ010000056.1 GCA_017544705.1 Lachnospiraceae bacterium
GACAATATGCATCTTTGTTTCTTTTTAATAACCATTAAACATTCCTCCAATTTATATAGAAAACTTTACAACGCTCTTATTATGACGGTAAATGCTTACTTTCAATGTTTACACGTACAAGAACAAACTCTGTTTCGGTAAATGCATCCTCAAGCGTAATCTTTTTGCAATTACCCACTTATCGAAAAGGCTACAACAGTAAGTAAAATCGCCCCCGTAGAATTGTACCGAGGGCGCTGACATTGCACTTTTTCCTTTCTTAAATTTTTATGTTGCACGACCCATTGTACTGCAACTTTGAAAGCGCTCAAACCCGCATAAATACTGGGCTTTTTGGCCTTCTTTGTGTTCGAGTCCCGTCTCGCGCTCTTGTTAGAAGCTCACAAATGTTGATTTGAAAACATTTGTGAGTTTTTATTTTGCCGATCCCTGCGTTCAATAATCATAATATAGTATATTTCGATGCAAAATGATAGAATAAATACTATGGAAGAGAACTATAAAGTACTGATCATTGATGATGATGAAGTGATCGCCCAGTCAACAGCGGAATACTTTAATATGTTCGACGTAAAGACCGCTTATGTGACCGGTTATGACGAGGCGGTCGCATTCCTAAACGATCACGTGATCTCCCTGCTGCTCTTAGACATCAATCTGGGAGACCGCTCCGGTTTTGATCTCTGCAGGCAGATCCGCGAAGATTACGATATGCCCATCCTCTTCATCAGTGCCAGAACCAGCGATGATGACGTCTTGATCGCGCTGAACATCGGCGGGGACGACTACATCAAAAAACCCTATACCCTGAATGTGCTTTTGGCGAAAGTCAAAGCGATCCTAAACAGATACGAAAAAGCAAAAGAAGCTGCCGCAGAATCGAGTCCTTCCGGCACTGCTCAGGTCAAAACGGCCGAAAACGGAATCTTTGCACTTGCAGACAATGTCAGTCTGGATACAAATCTGCATAAAGTGATCCTGGCCGGAGAGCCCGTTTCCTTAAAAGCTATGGAATACAAACTGCTCCTGTATCTGTGTGAACATGCGGGCAGGGTCGTCACAAAAGATGAACTTCTGAAAAACGTATGGGACGATGAATTCATCGGGGAAGGAACACTCGCCGTACATATCCGGCATCTGCGTGAAAAGATCGAAACCGATCCGAAGGAACCGGCGATCATCAAAACGGTCTGGGGCGTCGGCTACATGACAGAAGAATGAAAAACTATTACCGGCTTGTACTCCTGCTTGGCGTAATCTACTTTGCGGCTGTCATGATCTTTGCGGGTCTGGCCGTAAGGAAAAACGATTCTTCCGCGAAGCAGGAAACAGAGATCCTACAACTGAACAGCATCGCAAAAGATGCGGAGCAACATTGGGCGAACCTGCAGGAACTTGATCAAGACTACGGGACTGATTTTGTTATTCTGGATCAAAACGGCAGGATATTGTATGACTCCGATACAAATATTGCGAAGGATCACTTAAGCATTGAGAAGGCCATTAAGCTGCGCTATCCCTATGCCTACGTGACAAGAAATGACCGGATCCTCGGCAGCGTGATCCTGATCGACAATCAGCAGCGCAGACAAATGTTCAACCTGCTGCTATTGGTCGGCCTGCTCGGCCTCCTGATCCTTGCAGGAGCCCTGCTGTTCGGGCTCTATGTCCGTAAACGGGTCATCGTTCCGTTTCAAAACCTGCGCGATTTTGCAGGAAACATAGCGGAGGGAAAACTGGATCAGCCGCTTGCAATGAACCGGGACAATCTGTTTGGCGCCTTTTCCGAAAGCTTTGATATCATGCGCGAGGAACTGGCACAGTCCAGAAGGCGTGAGATCGAACTGCAGAAAAAAGAGCGCGAACTTGTTGCTTCCTTAAGTCACGACCTGAAAACCCCGATCACCGGGATCAAGCTGACAACGGAACTGCTGAAAGCAAAGACTTCTCCGGATGATGAAAACGCAGATCTTACGGAAAAACTTGATAGTATTTATAAGAAAGCCGACCAGATCGACATCCTTGTGAACGACCTGTTTTCTTCTACCTTAGAAGACCTCGGGGAATTCAAGGTCACCGTTTCCGATGAAGAAGCTTTGATCCTTGACGAGATCGTAAAGAAATATGATGACAGAGGCCTGAGCGTTTCAACGCCGATACCCGAAGTACTGATCAGGGTCGACCGCAGGCGGATGAGCCAGGTAATCGGCAATATCATTTCCAATTCTTATAAGTATGCGGGAACGCAGATCAACATCGTCTACAAGCTCGTGGATGAGTTTTTGGAAATGCGCATTTGCGATCACGGGCCCGGTGTTCCCGAAGAAGAACTGAGCCTGATCACCAACAAATTTTACCGTGGAAAGCAGTGGGTAGAGAGCGGGGAAGACGGAAGCGGGCTTGGTCTGTATATCGCCAGAATGCTCATGGAGAAAATGGACGGCGAACTGCTTCCGATGAATACGGGAGACGGCTTTGACATCACACTTCTGATCCCTTTGAGTTAAAATCACCGCAATTAAGAATTTGATAAGAATTTCATAAGACTCTCACAAAGAAGTCTTGATCGGAACCATATATAATACGACCATAGAATCGTGAATCGAACCATTCAGAAAGGACGTATGTATATGGTTTCTTCTATTTTAAAAACAGAAAAACTCTGCAAATCATTTTCAAACGGCGGGCTACAGCAGCACGTCATCAAAAATCTCGATCTTGAGATCCGCGAAGGTGATTTTACCGTCATCATGGGATCTTCCGGATCCGGCAAATCCACGCTCCTTTATGCACTTTCGGGAATGGACAAACCTTCCATGGGAAAAGTGCTCTTTAACGGAACCGAAATCCAGGGTTATTCCAATGACGAACTGGCGGTTTTCCGCCGCAGGAACTGCGGCTTTGTATTCCAGAGCGTTTATCTTCTGGAAAATCAGAATGTTCTTGATAACGTGCTAACAGGCGCGCTGATCGTACAGAAGAATTCTCCGGAGCTTGTCATGAAAGCAAAAGATCTTCTGAAAAAAGTCGGCATAAGCGACGAAGATCTGAATAAATATCCGAGCCAGCTCTCCGGCGGGGAAGCACAGCGTGTCGGGATCGTAAGAGCGATCATTAATGACCCGAAGATCCTTTTTGCCGATGAACCAACCGGACAGTTGAACTCTTCTTCAAGCCGGGACGTACTCGATATCTTTTCCGATGTGCACAAGAGAGGCCAGAGCATTGTCATGGTCACACACGACTTAAAGACCGCACTTCGCGGAACCCGTGTGCTTTACTTGAGAGACGGTGGGATCGTCGGGGATTATTCCATGCCGGTGTATGGAGAAAATGATCTCAAAGAACGCAGGAACGGTCTGACGGCATTTCTGGAAGAGATGGGATGGTAAGGATATGAGAATACTGAGATTATCACTTTTCAATTTAAAAAAGAACAAACGCGAAGCGCTTGCGATCATCTTTCTGACCATGATCACAACATTCATGTTCTCGGTCTTTATCACAAACGGAGCAAGGATCGATCATGCGTATGACGAAGGGTTCAAGGCTTCGGGCAGCGTGAACCGCCTGATCATCATCGGTGAAGATCAATACCATGATGAATTTAAAAGAATCCTCGAAGAGGAATATCATCCGGAACGGCTTTCGGAAAACCGCTACATCTTCTCTGCGATGACCGATGTGTTGGACAACAACAATGAGCCGCTCTCTCAAAACCTGCTCTTTGTTACGGAAAAAACGGAACGGCAGCTCGAAGATTTTGTGAAGACCGAAATGATGTCTGAGGAAGAGATCGCAAGGGTTGAACACCCCATCTGGCTTCCGGACACATTCCGGATCAGCAAAGGATATATCCTCGGCGATACATTCACCGTCATTAAAGCAGCGGTTCCCTATCCTTTCACGGTTGTCGGATTTTATGAAAGCGGACTGCAGTCTTCCGATTCTTACGGCTTTAAGTGTGTGCTCTCGGATGCGGATTATGATCTTTTTTCCATGATCTATCGTTCCGGCAACGCACATTCCTATGTCGGTCTTGGTTTTGATGCGCCTGCTGATTTTTCCCTGGATGACTTCATCGACAAATGCGAAGCATCCTCATCCGAGAATATCCGGTCCGATTTTTTCGATTTTTCCTATGATAACGAGAAGAACAATGAAACGACCTTTCTATCCATATATCTGATGATGACCGTGTTTTTGTCTTTGGTCACTTTCATTGCTTCCCTGTTCATGATCCGTCACAAGATCGGCAACGATATTGAAGACCAGATGCAGCAGATCGGTGTATTGGAAGCTTTGGGCTACAGATCGAAGGAAATATCTCTTGCTTACCTGTATGAATATATCCTCTCCGGCGGCTTCGGGGCGATCCTTGGCGGAATTCTTGCAGTTGCGATCACGCCGGCACTGGATCAGGGCATCATGATCATGCTTGGCAGAGGTATGCACGAATCACCGGCATTTTCCGGCGTCATTATCGTCGTGCTTGCAATAACCGCACTTGTCACGCTCTTTGCCCTGCTGAAAGCACGGACGGTAAAAAACTATCCTCCCGTTGTCGCATTTCGCCGCGGGATCAATACGCACCACTTTGGCAAAAATCCGATGCCGCTTGAAAAAGAAAAGGGCAGTATCAATTGCTGGCTGGCGCTGAAAGGATTTTTATCCGACGTAAAGTCCGGCATCGGCGTTTCCATCTGCATCATTACCGCAGGCACAACACTCCTGTTTGCCCTTCTGATGGTTGTGTTCTTTAAGGATGGTACAAAAAGCCTTGAAACCCTGATGGGTACTGATGTCAATATCCTCATGGTCAATCTGATGAGCGATGTGGATCCATATGCTGTAAGAGATGAGATCGCATCGCTCCCGGAGGTTGAAAAAGCCATGGTGACCTATGACCTGGAATTCGTCTCCGTTAAAGATGCAGGCGACCCAGGCCAGATCATGGTTTATGAAGATTTTAACCTCTCCGATACACTGTTTCCCTGCTACGGCAGATTTCCGGAACACGATAACGAGGTAATGATCGCCTTCAGACGTGCGAAGACACAGAATCTTTCCCTGGGAGATTCGATCACCTTAACTTCCGGCGGACTGGAAAAATCCTATATCATTACCGGCATCATCAGTTCCATGATGAACAGCGGTACGGTTCTCTATATGACGCCGGAGGGATACAGCCGGATCAGAGCCGACGGAAGAGCCCATATCATCTATGTCTATCCGGCGGAAGGTGTCAGCCTTGATGATCTTGAAGCAAAGGTTTCTTCCCTCTATGGCATGAGTGCCAAAGATACCGTTGGCAGCAGCGCCGCAGGCGGAAGTCTTGAGGAGAAGATCCGTCTTGCGGCAGAAGAAAAGATCGCCGTACTGTTATCCCAATACGGCGTGACGGATGTGGATTACGCGATCCGCATCGGCGATCAGCTAATCAGCGGAAACAGCAGAAACTTTGTGATCAAAGAGATCACCACCTATCAGGGGATCATCAAATCGCAGATGGCACCGATCGCGGAAGTAACGAAAAAGTATACATTGATCGCAGCTGTTCTGATCACCGTCGTGATCGCTGTGATCCTTGCGATCCTCTCATCCTCCAATGTCCGCAGGCAGCGGCACAGCCTTGGCATCATGAAAAGTCTCGGCTATTCATCGCATGATCTTATGACACAGATGGCGTTAAAGATCCTTCCCGTGACGCTTCTTTCCGTCCTCATAGCTTCCGTCTGTGTTGTCCTCATAAACAGGGTCTTCTGGACCGCTTTGTTTGGGGTAGTCGCATCAACAAATATCCCTGTGATCGTGATCGGGGATATCGGTTTGATCCTCTTCTGTTATGCCGTCACTTATTTCAGTGCGGGCAGGATCAAAAAGATATCCGTTACCGAACTGATGACAGAGTAAAGGAGATTTGAAATGAAAAAGAACCGGATAAACAAACTGATGATATTGGCTGCGGTCGCATTTCTTTCAGCATTGTATGGAGGGAATACAGTAAGTGCTGCTCCAAAAAACGAAGATGGATATATTTACTGTGTCGCATCTGTCAGCAAGGTCTATGTGACGGCTGCCGTTATGCGCCTTGCGGATGAAGGAAAAGTAGATCTTGATGCAAAGATTACCGAATACATCCCCGACTTCACCATGGCGGATGAACGGTATCAGGATATCACGGTCCGGATGTTAATGAATCACACCTCAGGGATCATGGGCTCTACCCAGCTTGGCATGTTCCTGTATAACGATAACGATCCGATCCATTACGATTCCCTTTTGCCCGTCTTGTCCAAGCAGAGACTGAAGGCGGATCCCGGAGCATATGCAGCCTACTGTAACGACGGTTTTGATCTGCTGGAACGCGTCGTTGAAAATGTAAGCGGGATGTCTTATACGGAATATATCACAGAGAATATCGTGAAACCAACCGGCGGAACGTCTACCGGAACCGGCGCAAACTTCTGCCACAACGAGGATCTGGTACCGGCTTATTCTCCAAATCATATCCGCTACGAAAATGGGATCACGATGGCGCTTGGCGCAGGCGGCGTATTTTCCACGGCAAAAGATGTCGCAAATTTCGGCGCTGCATTTTTCAAGGGGAATACCTCCCTGCTGTCAGAAAATGCGAAACAGGAAATGAGTACCCGCTGGGATCAGGGAAGAGATGAATTTACAGACGAGAGCGGCCTTGGCTGGGACATGGTCTCTCATCCAAAATATGAGCAGGCAAATGTGAAAGTACTCGGCAAGGGCGGTGACGCCGAATTGAATCATGCTTTTCTGCTTGTGGCTCCCGATGAGGAGATCAGTATTTCCGTTCTCTCAAACGGCGGAAGCAGTACGTACAACGGGATCGTGGCACAGGCTCTTTTAGACGTGGCACTTGATGAACTTGGGATTACGGTCTCCGACAATGTATCGCCACAGTACGATTCGTTTGCGGATGTTCCGGAAGAATTTGATGAATATGCCGGAATGTATTCGTCAGCGGATGAATCCGGCGGAGCGGCAGTCACAGTAATCTCCTTCCCGGATCACAAATATATGCATACCGAAACGATCTCTCTTGCCAAGACCACCATTACAGATTACATGTACACGAACGGTAAATTTGCGGAACTTGCATTTCCGTATGAGGACGGTGTTAAGATCGATGCGAATCCTGCCGTCATTACCTTTAAACAGAACAACGGTCATCTCTATTTTGCAGTCGAACAGACAGACATCGCTCCGGGACTCGGAGAGAATGAGCGGAAGATGTACGCCGGCGAAAAAATGGAAGCAAATCCGGTCAGTGAGGAAGTTCTGCAATCTTACAGATCGATCAGCAACCAGAACTTTCTCTTAACCAACGACGTCAGTTCCTCCGTCAGTTATAATAAGGCCCTTGCGCGTCTCTATGTAAATGACGCCGTTCCGGGTTATCTCTTCGCTTATACAAATTGGGGAACAAGGCTTTTAAAAATCATTGACAAGGAACATGCCATTGCTTTTCAGACGATCCCATCAAGTGCAAACCGGGATCTGATCGATATTACCATTTCATCCGGAAAGGATGGCACGTATATGAACGCAAGCAGCGGACTTACCTATATCTTAAACAACGCGATTACGGAATTAACGCCCGGCCAAAAAGAGATCGGTCTGAAAACGGGAGAAGCAATGTGGTTTAAGATCGGGGAAGAAATGGCAGAGCAGCCTTTGCTGATCACACACAGGCCGGAAAAAAGTTCCGTATATGTCTATAACAAATACGGGGAAGTGCTCTATACTTCACATGATCGGGATGCGACAGATGATCTCCCGATGCCGGAGGGCGGATATATCGTATTCATCGGGAAAACCGGAGATGCGATCACGCTGCGCTAGAATCCTTATCCGCAGCGATCAGATCCTGTGCAGCGCGTTGCGCAGTTTGGGGCCGGTAAGCACCGCCACGATGATCTTTACGGCGTCCGCCGGAATAAACGGAAGGACCCCTGCTGAGAGCGCAGCCATAAAATGCATGTCTGCAACCTTAGCAAGCCAGATCGTTCCAAACAGATAACACACGGCAGTGCCAAGCACCATCCCGATCACATGCATATAGCGCTTTCCTTCATACCGGTCGATCAGGCATCCTGAAGCAAACGCAACAAACAGATAGCCGATGATGTATCCGCCGGTCGGGCCGAGCAGTTTACCCACGCCGCCCGTAAATCCCGCAAAGACCGGAACGCCGACAAGGCCGATCAGAATGTAAAGTCCCGTTGCCGCCATCCCCCATTTCATGCCCAGTACATAAACCGCCATATAGATCGCAAAGATCGTCAGGGAAATCGGTACGGGGCTAAACGGAATCTGGATCGTAAAAGGACTTAAGATACAGATCACCGCCGTTGCAAGTGCGGTAAAGGTCATCTGTTTTGTTTTTGTGTTCATTCCTGTGTTCATTTTCACTCCGTGGTTTACAATTTTCTCTGCGAAGTTTACAATAGAGAGCGTGGCCCGTCAATACAAAGGACACAAAAGTTTACAATCCGGAGAAAACAATGAAAAATACCAAAGACAAGGTTTTGGAACTCCTTAAGGGAGCATGCGGCGGATTTTTATCCGGTCAGGAGATCGCAGACAGCCTGTATGTTACGCGGGCAGCCGTATGGAAAGCGGTCCGCGCCCTGCAGGCAGACGGTATGAAGATCGAAGCTGTGACAAACAGGGGGTACCGTCTGATCAGGAATGCAGACAGCCTGAGTGCGGAAGGGATCTGCGTGGAACTGAACCGGTATGCCGGATGCAAAGATCTGGCAGGTCTCATAGATGTCCATGATCGTGTGGAGTCCACAAACACGCTGGCAAAAGAACTTGCCGGTACTTTAGAATTACAGGAACATCACGGGGACCCTCTCTCCGCGATCATTATCGCGGATGAACAGACGGCGGGCCGTGGCAGACGGGGGCGTACGTTTCAATCGCCTGCCGGATGCGGGATCTATATGAGCATTCTGCTAAAGCCTGACAGACTTGATAATCTGGCCACCGGCTTCACCTGCATGATGGCAGTTGCTGCCTGCCGCGCCATTTCACAGATCCTGCACCTTGAAGCAGGGATCAAATGGGTAAACGATCTCTATCTGAATGATAAAAAAATAGCGGGAATCCTGACAGAAGGAACGGTATCACTGGAAGACAATACCGTGTCCGATGTGATCATCGGAATCGGAATGAACGTATATCCGCCTGCGGAAGGTTTTCCGGATTCTGTCAAAAGCATTGCGGGCAGCCTTCTCGGACCGGGAGAAGTTGCACCGGACCTTCGGAATCGACTTTGTGCAGCCGTTATCGCCGAGTTTTATCAAATTTACACCTGCAACGGCGTATCCGGGATCATCGATGAATACCGGAACAGATCCGTTCTGATCGGACAGTATGTCCGGATTACGGATTTCTCAGGCGGACCATATAAATATGCCCTCGTTGAGGGCATAGATGATGCATGTCATTTACTTGTAAAATATGAGAACGGGAAAACAGAGGCGCTCTCTTCGGGCGAAGTCAGTGTTGTCCGTTACTGAGCGCCATCGCCGCAAAGACGGTATGCTGCATCAGAATGCTGGTCGTCACGGAGCCCACGCCTCCGGGGACCGGCGTGATCGCCTGCACGATCCCTTCCGCTTCTTCAAAACAAACATCCCCGCACAGTTTCTGCTTTTCTTCATTCCAGCCGATGCCGACATCGATCACCACCTGATTAGGGCTTAAGTATTCCCGTCCGATGTTTTCCATCTCCCCGATCGCACTTACAAGAATTTCCGCATTCCTGGCAATGCCGGGCATATCCTTTGTTTTCCTGTGGCAGATCGTGATCGTTGCATTCTCATGCATCAGCAGCATGGCAACCGGACGACCGATCACCAGGGATCTTCCCATCACAACCGTGCGTTTTCCGGAGATCTCGATCCCGTAATATTTTAAGATCTCCACCGCAGCCTGCGCCGTGCAGGGTGCAAACCCGGTATCTGTATTGGTGAACACGCCGGAAAGAGAACCGTCGGTACAGCCATCTACATCCTTTTTAGGGCACAGCATGTTTCGTGCTTTTTCCCCGTCTATGTATTTCGGGAGCGGACGAAACATCAGGATCCCGTGGACCTTCGGATCGTCATTCAACTCACGGATCGTCCCAAAAAGCCGTTCTTCTTCCACATCCGCAGGCAGGATCACATTTTTGACCGACACGCCGACCGCTTCCGCGCGCTTCATCGCCCCGCGTTCATAAGACAGATCGTCTTCCCGCTCTCCGACCCGTAAAATGGCAAGCGTCGGCTCGATGCCTTTTTGCAGGCATTCCTGAACCATCTGTCTCGTCTTTTCATTGATCGCATCCGCTACGGGTTTTCCTTTGAGTATCGTGGCCATATTTATTCTCCATAAACCAATGCAAACACCTCATCCGCCATTTTGGTATAGGTCTGCATCAATTCCTCTGTTTCCCGGTCCAGCTTTTCAGCATATTCCCGGTCTTTCATCAGCTTCGTATTTACGCGGACATTCATGGCGGCGCCCTGAATGGCGGCACGGCAGATGGCCGCTCCCGTTGCAGCGTCGCTGATCATCAGCCTGCTGCCCTTGGCGGCAAAATCGCGATGCAGCTTCACAGCTTCACAGGAAAGTCGCAGGATCTCCATCGGAACAGTCGCGGCATCCCTTAGGCATTTCTCCATGATCGCATCCCTGTTTGGATCTTCCTTCGGAAGTCCATAGGCTTTTGAGAGGGGCTCAAACGCTTCCGCATCTTTTTCCACACAAAGGAGCAGGGCTTCCCGAAGTTCCTGTGCGCGTGCCATCAGTGTCTGCATTTCCTCTTCCACATCCGCATACGTCTTTTTGCCGATGGTAAATTCACCGACCATATCGCCAAGCGCGATCCCGATGCTGCCGACAAGCGCACTTGCGCCCCCGCCCCCGGGAACGGATGTCTTGGAGGCCAAAGCCTTTGTAAAATCGGTTACCGACTGATCTGTCAGATTCATCTGCACCCTTCCTTTTCACACATCATCTTCCGGATCTCGCCTGCCATATACAGAGAACCGAATGCCACTACGGGCGATCCCTGAGCCTTTGACCGCACCCTGTTAACGCCTTCCCCGATACTTTCCGCAGGCAGTGCCTCTATGCCCCGCTTCCGGAATACTTCGGCGTAATCCGATGCAGAAAGTGCACGCGGATTATCCGGCGTGACACAAACACATCCTGCTGCATACGGTGCGATTAGATCTACGATCTGCTCATAATCTTTATCTGCCAAAACGCCTGTCAGAAAGAACACCTTCTGACCCGGTAATACTTCTTCAAGAGTCTTAATAAGTGCCATCGCACACTGCGGATTATGACCGCCGTCCAGAATAAAGGGCGGCTCCCGGTGCAAAACCTCAAATCTGGCAGGCCAAAAGGTCTGTTTCAGTCCCCTTTGCAGCTGCTCATCGGATATCGGAAATCCGTGTCCGGATAAGACTTTTAGAATCTCCAGTGCGACGACGGCATTCCTAAGCTGGTGCTTCCCAAGCAGACGGATCTCATACTGTTTCCCTTTATACCGGAAAACCTGTCCGTCCATGGAAGCGGAAACCGGCTCTGCCGCATCCTCTGCGAGAATAAACGGAACATCCAGATCCTTGCATATCGGCCGGATCGTATCAACCGCTTCGCTGTTACTGTCATAACAGACCACCTGACAGCCCGGCTTAATGATACCTGCTTTGGTACGAGCGATCTCCCCGATGGTGTTTCCCAAATATTCCGTATGTTCCAGTCCGATATTGGTAAAAGCCGCAACAAGCGGTGCATCGATCACGTTCGTCGAATCCAGTGCGCCGCCCATACCGACTTCAAGGATCACGATATCGCAGTGCTCCCGGTAAAAATACTCCATCGCGATCGCCGTTACCAGCTCAAACTGGCTGGGATGATCCTCCATGGCATCGGCGATCCCGGCCACATATTCCGTGATGTCCGCAAGCGTCTCATCTGGGATATAGGTTCCATCGATCTGCATCCGCTCGTTAAAATCACAGACATGCGGAGAGGTATACATCCCGGTCCGGTAGCCCGCTGTCGTAAGAACAGATGCGACCATCGCGCAGGTACTGCCCTTGCCGTTACTTCCGGTAACATGGACAAATTTGAGGGCTTTCTGCGGGTCGCCCATTTTGGAAAGCAACTCCTGCGTCCGCTCAAGTCCCATTTTGGAAGTACTCCATGTAAAATTATCGATATAAGCAACTGCTTGTGCAACTGTCATGGTCTCACCTTATTTGATCAGCAACTCCGCCACAAAGACCGCCACACAGGAACCCAGCGCCACACGAAACAGATTTCCGTCAAAGAATGCCAGCACAACGCCGACCATAAATCCGGCAAGTCCCGACCAGACCGATCCTGTCGCGTGTAAGATCGCTGGAAATGTCATGACTGCGAGGGTAACATACGGTACATAGAATAAAAAAGAACGGATATATTTGTTTGTAATGTCCTTCCGGATCAGGGAAAGGGGCAGCATACGGATCAGATATAACGTACCGGCTGCGACCAGAAGATAGATAAAAAAGTTAGTCTCCATGCGCACCCTCCGTTTCAACATCGATCGGCTTTAAAAATGCGGCGATCGCCGAAATGGCCACCGTCAAAATGATGATCCGCATACTTGATGAGATTTCAGATACCACAGGTAATTCGGAAAACAGGAAACTGAGCACCATGGATACCGTTACGAGAACCGCAAGGACTTTGTTTTTTCTGGCACCCGGGATAATGATCGCAAGAAACATCCCGTAAAGCGCAACGCCAAGCGCCATCTCGACCCGCTCAGGCAGGATCGATCCGACCGCGGCACCAAGAATCGTTCCGATCGTCCAGCCGGGAACAGCCACCGTTGCTGCACCGTAATTGTAAAAAGGATTTAATCTTCCCTCAACGTTTGTAGCGATCCCGAATATCTCATCGGTCACAAAACAGGGAAGGATCAGACGATGGATAAATGACATCTTCTTATCCAGTTTCTGAGACATGGCGCTGGACATTAAAATATAACGCAGATTGATCACCAGCGTTGTGATCGCCATCTGAATCAGGGTATCCGCAGCCGCGATCACATTGATCGCCGCAAACTGTCCCGCACTCGCAAGCATCACCGCCGACATGCATCCTGCCTGCAGCGGCGTAATGCCGGCTTCTCTGGCTGTAATGCCAAGCGCAAAAGAAACCGCAAAATAACCCAGCGCGATCGGGATCCCATCCTTTATTCCTTTTGCATACCATTTACGATTGTTCATCGTTAATGCTCCTCTAAAAACCCCCGTTTATTTGACTTTGTCCAACAAACGGGGGAATCATATCTCATTTCGGATCCTATGGTGCATCCACGGAAACACCCAGGCCTACCGCACCGGGACCGGTATGTGCCGCAACAGACGCGGAAAGCGGATCGTAATATAACGCCGCATCGGGGAAGTATTCCTGCCCCAATTCCATCCAGGCTGCTTTTTCTTCGTCCGTCAGACCTGCGCCCGCCAGTCCGATCAAAAGCCTTGATCTGTCAACACCGGCAAAGCGTGTCTCGATATCATTTTTCAGCGCTTCCAGCATTCTTTCCTCGCCGCGCCTCATGGAACCGCGTACATTTGCAAAGGGTTCCAGTCTTTCTCCCTGAATGGTCAGGATCGGTTTGATATTCAAAAGCGTGCCGAGCGCTGCTGCCGCGGAAGAAACCCTTCCGCCCCGTTTCAGATAGTCCAGTGTGTCAACCGCCAGATAGATCGATGCGTTCAGCGCATCCTCTTCCAGAAACGCGGCGATGCGTTCTCCGTCATCTCCGCGGTCCGCCATCCGTTTGGCAGTAATGACGGAAGGCCGCAGCGTTACGGATATCCTGTGATTATCCGCAACAAAAACTTTTCCGTCATAGTCGTCGGACATGCTTTTGGCTGTTTCACATGCAGAACTTAACCCGCTTGACATCGGGATATAAACGATCTGGTCGTACCCTTCCGAAAACAGCCGGTCCCATGTGTCCAGAACATCGCCGGGGGACGGCTGTGAGGTGGTAACCTTTTTCTCACTCACAAGGGCGTTGTAGAACTCTTCTTCCGTGATATTCTGCCCCTCATAATAGACCTCATCTTCGATCAGGATCGGCATGGGCATCACATGGATACCAAGCGATTTTGCTTCCTGCGTCATGATCCCGCTGTTGGTATCCGTAAGTATCGCTGTCTTCATCTGTTTTCCTGCTTTTATGTTTAATGATCTCTAAATCCATTACAGTGTATCAGTGCTATTATAATGGATAACCATATGATTATGCAATCACAAGAAATACTTGCAACTTCGTAGGCTTTGCATTACGATAAGATAGTCCGGAACGGGATCGTAGCTCAGTTGGGAGAGCGCTGCGTTCGCAACGCAGAGGTCGAGGGTTCGAATCCCTTCGGTTCCATTTCATGATTCCGTTTCATTATGAAAAAATCCCGATTGATCGGGATTTTTTCATTTATCACGATATTTGATCCGTTTCAGTGCACATATACGACTGTTCCGACTCCTACCATACTGTATAAGAGTATCGCCTGATCGTGCGGGATATTGACACACCCGTGTGAACCGTTCCGCAGATAAATATCGCCGCCGAACTGGTTGCGCCATGTGGCATCATGGATCCCGCAGCCGCCACAGAACCGCATCCATCTGTCAACCCATACGTGCCAGGTCGGTCCGGTCAGGTATTTCCCCGGAATGCAGGTGTCGATCGTGAATACACCCTTTGGTGTACTTCTTCCGGGGCTTCCCGTCACACAGGGTGTGATCAGGACCGGCTTTCCGTTGCTGAAATAAGTCAGGATCTGATTATCGATATTCACATCAACATATGTCATGCCCGAAGACTCTTCGGAATCAGCCGGCGTGACTGTTTCGACGGTAACTTCGGGTACGGCCGGTGCGCTCATGTTGATCAGTGTTTCGATCGGCACGACCGGAACAGCCTGTGCTGCCGGGTCTGACGGCAGTAGTACAATCTGCGGCAATTCCGTCGCCGTCACCGGTTTCGGATTGATCGCGCAGAATGCTACGCCGAGTAC
Organism: Lachnospiraceae bacterium; assembly: GCA_017544705.1. Taxonomy (GTDB): domain Bacteria; phylum Bacillota; class Clostridia; order Lachnospirales; family Lachnospiraceae; genus UBA2868. The sequence goes on from JAFYDQ010000056.1 coordinate 15,123, forward strand.
AAGAAGCAATCCGGCCAGATAAGTTTTTCTCATATAGTCCCCCTTCATAAATAAACATCTGACGTTTCGTCACGAAACGATTATACCCTATTCGGATTCATTATCGCAACCGGATTCTCTTAAGGTCAAACTGTCCTAGGAATCGGTGCGGTATCTGTGTTATACTTATAAAAAGGGAAAAGGAGCTGATAACATGAATTTTGAATTATGGCTTTTTACGATCAAAAAACTTGCGCAGAACATGGAAGTGGCAAAACTGATCTATGACGGACTCGATCCCGAGGCGCAGAAAGAGCTGCAAAAAGAGTATAAGGCCTACATCGGTGAGCCCGACGAGCCACAGATCGTACAGACGGCCGGGAGGGACTCTCTTGGTGATTTTGCCCCTGCATTTGCCCATTTTAACGATGATGTTCTGTTCGGTGAAAACTGGAACAATCCCGATATTGATCTGAAAACCAGATCCATCATTACCGTTGTTGCCCTGATCGCACAGGGAATCACGGACAGTTCCCTGAAATATCATATCTCCAATGCCAAAGAACACGGCGTCACGCAGAAAGAAATCGCCGCCGTGATCACACATACGGCCTTTTATGCAGGCTGGCCCAAGGCCTGGGCCGCTTTTCGTATTGCACAGGAAGTCTACGAAAAATCATGAGCAAGTATACGACAACGCTCAATATCACCAATGATGAGATCATAAAAATCGAAAACAGGAACGGGATTTTTGAACAGTTTGATCTTGACTGCAGCCCGGAAGACTGGTCAAAAAGCGTTATGAAGATCATAAAGAGCTGGGATGATGAAGAATCATAAAGAACAAAACTGGAAAATGCGGGTTTCTTTTGATCTTGACGAAGTCTTATTTGTTTCCGACAAGACCCATAAATTTGACGGGATCGTGAATGGACAGCGCCATCTTAAGGAAGTCCAGCGGGAAAACCGGATGATGCTCCCCCAGAAACTCCCCAACATGTACCGGATATCACTTCATATTGATGATGAATCGATCGTATGCTCTCTCGGAAGGCAATACGGTTATAATGCATATCAGCTGAATGCCCAGGATGATGACTGGAAAGAAAAGATCATCGCCAAAGCCGAAGAGATCAGAAGACGCGAGTTCTCCGATGAACCGACACTATCCAATCCTTAAAGATAACTCTCAAGCGTTTCATACAGGGTCTCGGGCTGTACGGGTTTTGACAGATGCGCGTTTAATCCCGCCTGCATACTGCGCTGCACATCCTCGTCAAATGCATTGGCTGTCAGCGCGATGATCGGGATCTTTGCAGCATCTTCCCGTTCCATCGCACGGATCTTTCTCGTTGCCTCAAGGCCATCCATTTCCGGCATGCGCATATCCATCAGGATCGCCGCATAATAGCCTGCCGGATGATCGGTAAATTTCTCTACTGCGATCCTGCCGTTTTCGGCAAGATCCACTTCCATTCCCCGCATCTGAAGCACCATGGTCATGATCTCGGCGTTGATCTCCATATCCTCAGCAAGCAGGATCCGCTTTCCTTCCAGATCACTCTTACTCTTCGCCGGTGCCTGCGTTACATTCTTTCTGAGCAGGGCCGCACGGAATTCTTCCAGAACGTTTGTCGCAAAGATCGGCTTAGCCAGAAAACTGTCCACGCCGGCCGCAACGGCCTCATCCAGAATATCGTCCCATTTGTATGCCGTCAGGATGATGATGGCGGATTCGCTTCCGGCGATCGAACGGATCTTTCTGGTCGTCTCTACGCCGTCCATATCCGGCATCTTCCAGTCAATAAGGATTAAGTTGTAAGGCTCCATTCTTGTGTGTCTGATATTGACTTTTTCTACCGCTTCTTCACCGGATGCGGCGATCTCGGCATTGATCCCCACTTTCTCCAACACAAGTTTTGCGTGTTCGCATGCCATCGGATCATCGTCCACGATCAAAACGCTGAGGTTCTTCACATCGATCTCATCGATCTTATCATCAGACTGTTTACGCGAAGAATCCTGCAGGGTAACGGTTACGATAAATTTGCTGCCCTTGTTCTTTTCGCTTTCCACATGGATATTTCCGTTCATCAGCTCCACGATATTTTTCGTGATCGCCATGCCAAGACCTGAACTTCCGTATTTTCCTGTTGAAGAAGAATCCTCCTGTGCAAAAGTATCAAATATATGCGGCAGGAATTCCTTGCTGATCCCAATACCCGTATCCGAGACCGTAAATTCCATTGTCGTTCGTCCGTTATAGGTTGTCTTTGGCCGGATGGACAGTTCGACTTTTCCGCCCACAGGTGTAAACTTCACGGCGTTCCCAAGAATGTTGATCAAAACCTGCTTAAGCTTCATACTGTCGCCAATATAATAATCATGGAACTGCCCGCTGACATGGCACTGGTAATCCAGCCCCTTATCCGTACACTGTCCGCTGAACATCGTATTAACGGCTTCTAAGAGCCTTGGGAAAGAAAATTCTTCATTTTTCAGACTGATCTTTCCGGATTCAATGCGGGACATATCCAGAATATCATTGATCAGATGCAGAAGATGTTCTGCGGATACGCCGATCTTTTCCAGATATTCTCTGGTTTTCGGCGGCGTGTCCGGGTCATTTAATGCAATATTGTCCAGCCCGATAATGGCGTTCATAGGCGTGCGGATCTCGTGGCTCATGTTTGAGAGGAAAACGGTCTTGGCCTTGCTCGCTTCTTCTGCAACCGCAAGCGCATCACTGAGCGCGTGACTTTGCTGCTCGATCTTTTCCTGCATGGCGATCCGCTCATCCAGCTCCTGTTGCTTGATGCGGTTTTCAGCGTCCGCGGTCTCTTTTTCCATTTGCAGCTTCGCGTTTTTACGGCTTTGCATCAGGATAAACGTGAAAATGCCGATCAGGACCAGAACCGTCAGGACGGATTGGATCACACTCCGCAAGAGGATCCCGTCAGAGATGGAACTGATCTGCCCGCTGATCACGCTCTCCCGGATCAGATAGGTCAGCATCCAGTCTGTCCCCTCAACCGGCGTATAACTGAGTGTTTCCCTGATCCCGTTGTAGATAAAGGACGCTTCGCCGCTGACATGATTTTCAAAATCACTTTTTATTTTTTCGTAGGAATAGCCTTTTTCATATTCCGCGATTGCCAGTGCGTCCAGCAGATTGTCTTCCTCGGCAAGACCGCCAAGGATCATATCCGTCAGGGCCACACCGTCACAGGTATAGATATTCGAAAAAGTTGTTTTGCTGTCCCGGGAATGCATGGAAACCCCGCTCAGCATTTCCTTCATGTCGATTTCCATAAAGCAGACGATCAGTTCATGTCCCTCAAGGGAAAAATGATCGACAGGGGTTGCAATGATCACCTTTTTGTTCTTCGTCTTCAGGTTTTTGATCGAGATCTCGGCTTTTTTCAACGTATGATAATCAAAGTTGTATTCATCGATATCATTCTGCGGCCCAAGCGAGGTATAGATCAGCCCATTCGTATCCACAAACGCAAATTTCTCGAGTTTGAAAAGACGTTTCATCTTTGCCTGATAGGCCTGCAGATGCTCCATGTCACTTAAGTCCTCTTCCGTCATCAGCTCCAATGCTGTCTGCAAGTCATTGATCCTGCCCTGCAGATTGTCCGCAACAACCTGCTCTCTTCGCCCTGCCAGTTCATCAAGATACAGAAGACTTACGGTGCGCGCCGCTTCTTCTGAGTCTTCTCTGGCGCTTTTGCCGATCCAGATCGTACCGGTCAAAAGGATCACCATGACGGCAACAATACCGATGATCGCTATGAAGGTTGTCTTTTTACCGTTTTGATTCACTGTTTCTGCTCCTTTATCGAGACCTTTTTTACTTGTGCGCAGATTGAAAAAATAAGCGCCATGAAGTATAATTCTTTTCGTGTGGAGGGCTTTATTCATGGAGAATAAAACCGCTGTTGTTTTGGTTGTTGATGATATGGCGATCAACCGAAGCATATTATCATCTATGCTCGCATCTTTTCGTGTGCAATCCGATCTTGCAGGCAGTGCGGCGGAGTGCCTCGAATGCTGCCGTAAAAAGCACTATGACCTGATCCTGCTCGATCACCGTATGCCGGAAGTGGACGGTGTGGAAACGCTTGTCCATCTGAAGGAACTGTTCCGCCGGGACGGAACCGAAACGCCGGTCATCTGTCATACCGCGGAGAGCGCCAAAGAAAACATCAACCTTTATAAAGCCGCCGGATTTGCAGACGTTTTGTTCAAGCCTGTCGACCCGGAGGATCTCTCCCGCATTCTTCTGACTTATCTGCCGGAGGGTATGGTAGAAGGCATTGTTTCTTCCGATCAGAAGAAAAAGGTCGAAAGCCAGCTCGCCATTCTGCCGGTATGGTTAAAATCCGTTCCGAAACTGGACCTTAGAGCCGGTCTCGAACACTGTGGAGACGCCGAAGATTATCTGACGTCCCTAAATGTCTTTGTTTCATCCATTCACGAAAAATCCGACGAGATCGATGCGTTCTGCAAGGCAGGAAACTGGGCGATGTACTCGCTTCGGACACATTCCTTAGAAAGCATGGCCGAACTGATCGGTGCCAAGGAGCTTGCCGATGAGTCCGCAAAGGTTGAGTATCTTTCCCGTCAGGGCGAAAATGCCGAATTGCCGGCCCTGACCAAAAAGCTGCTCGACCATTACCGTTCCTTTGAACATCTGCACACCCATTTTCATAAAATTGAGGAACCGGACGATCCGGTTAAACAACCCTACCGGAAACCGAATGATTTTAAGACCGTTCTGTTTGTGGAAGGTGCGCACGGTATGGTCAACAAAGGGATCATCAACAAACTGCAGGAAGCCGGCTTCCGCATTCTCTGCGTTCCGGATGATCCGGCGGAAATCCTCGAACACCGTCAGGATGCCGATTTCTGGCTTTATTATCCGGCCGGTGATACCGAGCACATCCATCTGATCGCTTCCCATATATCGGAACTGTGCGAAGACGATAACCGGATCCTCTGTCTTGTCGGCGATGCCTTAGACATCGCTGAAGCCAAAAAGATCCATAACCCCGAGCGGATCACTGCTGAATATGCGCGTCCCATTGACATGGACGCTTTTGTGGAGGATATGCTTGCCTTTTCCAATATGCAGTATGAATCCTGCCGCACCAAAACCATCTTCCTGATCGATGATGATCCGGACTTCCTTTCCGTTACCGAAAGATGGCTGAAGGAAAAATACCGGGTAAAATCTTTCCGGTCCGGCAGCGAGGTCCTCTTTTATCTGAACAGTAGTATTCCGGATCTGATTTTGCTTGATTACATCATGCCCGGTATGGACGGTTTTGAAACCATGCAGAAAATCCGGCAGATCCCGCGTGCGCACGATGTCCCGATCGTCTTTCTGACCGGACAGAGCAGCCGCGAAGATGTCTTAAAGATCCTCGAAAAAAAACCGGACGGCTATCTGTTAAAATCCATTCCAAGAGAAGCACTTTTGTCTTCCATCGAACGGCTCTTTCAGGATCTGCTCATCAAAAACAATACCTTAAAGTGATCACTGAAGCAGTTGTACCAGCTCGTCTTTTTTTGTTGCAATCTTTTCAAGATATCCGCTGTAATCCGTATCTGTTTTACTCCTTAAGAGTTCAACGATCTCCGATACCGGTTCGGCAAGAGGCGTTAAGGCCAGATTCGTCAGCACACCTTTTAATGCGTGTGCGATCTCAAAGGCTGTTGCCAGGTCTTTTCCGGCAATGGCTTGTTGAAGGTTCTCAAATCCCGGATCTTCCACCGCTTTCCGGATCATTTTGAGATAGAACTCCTCATTGTTCACACATCTGTTCAATCCTTCGTCCACATTGGCTCCGTACGCCCTAAGACTATCCAATCCTGCCATCCTGTATTCCTCCTGTTATGCTTTCTTTTCAATAAACGCCGCAAACTCTTCCGGCGGAACCGGTTTGGAAAAATAATAACCCTGAATGATGTCGCAACCCATCTTCTTCAGCTGTTCCACCTGTTCCTTGTCTTCTACGCCTTCCGCAACGACAGGTACCTGCAGGAACTTGGCGATATCGATCACAAGTTCTACAAGCTTTAAGCTCTTCTCATCCTTGTTCATGTTCCGGATGAAGATCATATCCATTTTCAGGACATCGATCGGGATTGAAGTGATCATGTTCAGGGACGAATACCCTGTACCGAAATCATCCATTTCGATCCGGAAGCCCTTATCCCGCAACCGGTTTACGACATTGATCAGGCCTTTGGCATCATCCGCATATGCGGATTCGGTGATCTCAAGCATCAGATCATTTGCATCAAGTCCGTTCTTTGTAAGAAGTCCGGTCAGCCTCTCTTCCAGTTCCGGATCATAGATGTCAACTCTTGACACATTAACGGAAACCGGAATGGTCTGCTGATAGGTATCCTTCCATTTTCTGATCTGTGCGGCGGCTTCTTCCCATACATAGTGATCCAGTTTCTGGATGAGTCCGTTGCTTTCAAACAGCGGAATGAAATCGCCGGGACTGATCATACCGAGTTCCGGATGTTTCCATCTGATCAGTGCTTCGGCGCTGCGCAGCTTCGGTTCGTCGGAACGGATATCGTACTTTGGCTGGTAAAAAACGATCAGATCCTTGTTGGCGATCGCTTCGTCGATATCATTGATCAGCCGCTCATGATAGATGTCGGTTTCGTTCTGTTCCGTGCTGTAGTAGAAGAATTGTCTGGTATAGTCGCCCCTGATCCTGTCACAGGCCTGTTTTGCATGGTCAAAACGTTCTTCGACGGGATGCGCTTTATCAACATTCTGATAGATTCCTGTTCTGACACGGATTCCGGGAATCTTTAAATACTTTACCAGTTTCTCCTGCAGTCCGCAAAGTATATCCTCATAGTCTTCCCGATGCGTCACGTAAAAGAAAAAGTAATCGGCGTCCGGCCTGCTGCCGATACAGACACTGTCATCAAACAGGGACAGCAGCGCATCCGCCGTTTTCTGAAGCACCGTATCGCCCGTGCTGCGCCCGAAC
>JAFYDQ010000057.1 GCA_017544705.1 Lachnospiraceae bacterium
ATAAACCCGCGGATGTGGAAACAACCACGGTTACCGATACCGTTGAGTGGGTGGAATCCACCAAGACAGCCAACGGGGATGCATGGGTTGAAACACCGGTTTATCTGGATTACACGGGAATCGGAACGGCAGCAAAAGGATTCAAAAATACGCTTGTTGCAGCACTTCATTCCCTGTCTGCAGGGATCAGAAAGAGTTACAACACGGTCATCGGTACACCGCTGTATGTAGCACAGGCAGATCCGGAACCGACAGGAGAGCCGGAACCGACAGGAGAGCCGACGGGGGACCCGGCACCGACGGGAGAGCCGACACCGACAGGAGAGCCGACGGGAGAGCCGGCACCGACAGGGGAACCGACACCGACGGGAGAGCCGACGCCGACAGGAGAGCCGACACCGACAGGAGACCCGACACCGACAGGAGAACCGACGCCGACGGGAGAGCCGACACCGACAGCAACCCCGACACCGACGCCCACACCGACGCCGGCAACAAAGATCGCAGTAACCAAGCTGACCCTGAAACCGACAGATGCTTCCATGGCGGTAAAGGGCAATTATCAGCTCAGCATTACCGTAGAACCGACGAACGCAACGGATAAGACCGTTACCTGGTCCAGCGCCGACAAATCGATCGCTACGGTAACAGACGGCGGACTTGTCACGGGTGTCAAAGAAGGTAAGACGGTCATCACGGCAACGGCCAAAGACGGAAGCGGCAAAACCGCAACCTGTAATGTGACCGTTACCGCCAAAGTATATGATGACGGTGCACAGCTGTACGATAAGGACAAGAATCCGCTTTACAAGAAGGTGGACGACAACAACTACGTTCTTGCGAAGTACGGTGATTATAAGGCCAACAACGCGATCAAGCTTTACAAGAAGACACAGGGCTATCTCTACACCGGATGGCAGACGATCGACGGAAAGACCTATTATTACAAGAAGGATAATACATATGTAACGGGCGACCAGATCATCGGCGGCGTTACCTATCATTTCGCAACGGACGGCTCGCTGACACAGGGCTCCGGCACGCTGGGTATCGATGTATCGAAATACCAGCCGAGCATTAACTGGACGAGCGTCAAGAACAGCGGCGTCAGCTTCGTTATCATCCGCTGCGGTTACAGAGGCTCATCGACGGGTGTCCTGATCGAGGATCCATACTTCAAGAGCCACATTAAGGGCGCGAAGGCAGCAGGACTGAAAGTCGGCGTATACTTCTTCACGACGGCGATGACAGAGGCGGAAGCCATTGAAGAAGCAAGTATGTGCGCTTACCTGTGCAGCGGATACGGCATCAATTATCCGGTATTCATGGACTGCGAGTCCAGCAGCAGACCGGGTTACAACGGTATCGGCGCTGCGGAACGTACGCAGATCATCAAGGCATTCTGTAACACGCTGAAATCCGCGGGATACACGCCGGGCGTCTATGCAAATAAGACATGGCTGACCGAAAAGATGAGCGCGTCCTCCTTATCGGGATATAAGATCTGGCTGGCACAGTACAACGCAGCCGGACCGACATACAACGGACGTTACGACCTGTGGCAGTACACCTCCAAGGGAAGCGTATCCGGTATCAGCGGAAACGTTGATATGAACCAGTCCTATCTGGGTTACTAAGTGGAACGGCCGGGAGAGAAAAATGGGCAAAATTACAGTTGAAACGTGTCATATTGAGGGCCTCAAGGTGATCACGCCGACGGTATTCGGCGATGAACGCGGTTACTTCATGGAGACCTATAATTATAATGATTTTAAAGAGGCGGGCATCCCGGAGGTATTTGTACAGGATAATCAGTCCGCATCCAAAAAAGGAGTCTTAAGGGGCCTGCATTTTCAGATTCAGTATCCGCAGGATAAGCTGGTCAGGGTGATCAGGGGAGAAGTGTTTGACGTGGCAGTGGATATGCGGAAAGGATCCCCCACGTACGGGCAGTGGTATGGTGCAAGACTGTCCGAGGAAAACAAGAAGATGTTCTTTATTCCGAAAAACTTTGCACACGGTTTTCTGGTATTGTCCGATTATGCGGAATTTACCTATAAGTGCACGGATTTCTATCACCCGAATGATGAAGGCGGCATCTTGTGGAATGACCCGGATATCGGGATCGAGTGGCCGATCGAAGAAGGACTTCAGATGACTTTTTCCGAAAAGGATCAGAAGTGGCCGACGCTGTCTGAACTGACGCGAAAATAACTGCTTTGAGGTTTGGTATGTCCAAAAAGAAAAAGATCATACTGATCGTATCCATATGCGTGGTGGCACTGAATCTGTATATCATTTTGCACCACAATCCGTTGGATGACCATACACAGGAAATCATCAAGAAGGTGATTTCCTGTGTAATCTTAAATGGGATATATGCCGTATTCTTCAAGATGTATGACAAGATCGCCATTTTACCGGCGGAATTGTTTGCAAACCGCAGGCTGATCTGGAAACTGTCAAAAAACGATTTTAAGACCAGATATGCCGGCTCTTATCTGGGCATCATCTGGGCATTCGTACAGCCGGTCATCACGGTATTGCTGTATTGGTTTGTATTTACGGTCGCCCTGCCCTCCAGAGCGGTGGCTGTCAAGGGGAACATTGAGATTCCCTATATCTTATGGCTGATCGCCGGCATCGTGCCGTGGTTTTTTTTCTCGGAAGCGCTCTCCAACGGAACGAGTGCGCTGTTAGAGTACAATTATCTGGTCAAAAAAGTCGTCTTTAAGATCAGCATTCTGCCGATCATCAAGATCATATCCGCGATCTTCGTACACGCCTTTTTCATTCTCTTTACCCTGATCCTGTTCGGATTGTACGGGTATTATCCGGATCTGTATACATTGCAGATCTTCTATTATTCTGCGTGTATGTTTATATTTGTCCTGGGACTTTGCTATATCACCTGCTCGATCATCGTATTTTTCAGGGATCTCGGGCAGATCATCTCCATTGCGCTGCAGGTCGGGATCTGGGGCACACCGATCCTCTGGAATCTCAATATGCTTTCGGCCGCCCACCCGAAGCTGCAGATCATTTTTAAACTGAATCCCATGAACTATATCGTGGAAGGCTACAGAAATGCGCTGATCGATAAGATATGGTTCTGGGAGACTTTTTATTCAACGGCATATTTCTGGATCTTAACATTTATCGTTTTTGCCGCGGGGGCATTGGTCTTTAAGCGGCTGAAAGTACATTTTGCGGACGTATTGTAAAGGAATAGCATGGAAAACCAAGTAGCGATCCGCGTGGATCATTTATCCAAAGTATATAAGCTCTATGACAGAAACCGCGACCGGATGAAGGAAGCCCTGCATCTTGGCAAAAACATCCATTGCAGGGAACACTATGCGTTAAATGATGTCAGCCTTACCGTAAATACCGGAGAAACGGTCGGGATCATCGGCACAAACGGTTCGGGAAAATCAACGATCTTAAAGATCATTACGGGTGTATTGAATCCCACGGCCGGAGAGGTTACGATCAACGGGAGGATTTCGGCACTCTTAGAGCTTGGCGCCGGTTTTAACATGGAATTTACCGGGATTGAAAATATCTATCTGAACGGTACCATGATCGGCTTTTCGGAGGAAGAGATCGATGCGAAACTGAATGATATCCTGGAATTTGCAGATATCGGGGATTTCGTCTATCAGAAGGTGAAAACCTATTCCAGCGGTATGTTCGTGCGTCTTGCTTTTGCCGTGGCGATCAATATCGATCCGGAGATCCTGATCGTGGACGAAGCCTTATCTGTCGGGGACGTCTTCTTCCAGAATAAGTGCTACAGAAAGTTTGAAGAGTTCAAAAAACAGGGGAAAACCATCCTCTTTGTCAGTCATGACCTGGGCAGTATCGCCAAATACTGCGACCGCGTGATCCTGCTTGAGAGCGGGAAAAAGATCGGGGAAGGCGCGCCCAAAGAGATCATTGACATGTATAAAAAGGTGCTTGTCGGGCAGCTGGATATGCAGGCGGATACGGCCAAGAGCCAGAAACTCGGCACCGGGAAGAAATGGAAGGATCTCATGCAGCTGAATCCGAATGCGGATGAGTACGGAAGCGGATTGGCGGAATTTGAGGATTATTGCGCATACGATCATACGGGAACGATCACAAATACGATCATCAAGGGCGAATCCTTTACGGTGAAGTTAAAGATCCGCTTTTTTGAACGCATACAGGACCCGATCTTTGCGGTATCCATTAAGAATATGCAGGGTACGGAGATCACGGGAACCAATACCATGTTTGAGAAGATCACCACGGGAACTCCGGAAGCCGGAGATGTGCTGATCGCGACTTTTACGCAGGATATGAACCTGCAGGGCGGAGAATACCTGATCTCTTTGGGATGCGTGGGTTACCGGGACGGGGAATTCACCGTTTATCACAGATTATATGACATATTCAACCTGACGGTTATTTCTTCCAAGAACACAACAGGTTTCTATGATATGAATTCGATTGTTACCGTGGAAGCACAAGGGGATCAAGATGAAGAGAAATGAGGAGCTGCTGGAGCAGATCGGCAATGTCATCCTGAATCTGAATTATTACGGCGGAGAGGACGTCTATTCGGAGGGAGCCAATGAGGACAGGCTCTTAGAGATCGTCAAAAACCACCGTGAGAATGACTATGAGCGTGTGATCGAGGGGTCCAGGAACTGGTCCTTCATGTATCACCTGTCCCATATCCGCGAGAATATCGTTTCCTGGCTGCCGATCGAACCGGGTGCCAGTGTTCTGGAGATCGGGAGCGGCTGCGGCGCGGTCACGGGCATGCTGAGTCAGCTGGCAGGCCATGTAACCTGTATCGATCTGTCCAAAAAACGCAGCCAGATCAATGCTTACCGCCATCGCGAGAATGACAATATTGAGATCATTGTCGGAAATTACCGCGATATCGAGCCGGAGCTGGAGGAAAAGTATGATTATGTGACGCTGATCGGCGTTCTGGAATATGCGGATCTTTATATCGGCGGCGCAGAGGCATATACGCAGATGCTCAAGTCTGCCGCTTCTCATCTGAAGGAAGACGGGAAGCTGTTCATTGCCATAGAAAACCAATTTGGTTTAAAGTATTTCGCGGGCTGCAGGGAAGACCACACCGGCCGGTATTTTGACGGGATCGAAGGATATGAGCATTATGAGGGCGTCAGGACGTTTGGCAGGGGCCGTATGGCCGAAATGCTTAAGGAAGCGGGCTTACAGTCAAAGTTTTATTATCCTTATCCGGATTACAAGCTCCCGCATACGATCTACTCGGATGAATATCTCCCGAAGAAGGGCGAACTTACAACCAATATCCGGAATTATGACGCAGACCGTCTGGTGACATTTGATGAGAGCAAAGTCTTTGATTCGCTGATCGAAGATCATATGTTTCCGGAATTCTCCAATTCTTATGCCGTGATCGCTTATAAGGAGATGCTCGACCCGGCAAAAGAGACGTTGCCGCTGTTTGTGAAATATTCGAATGAGCGTGCCCCGCAGTTTCGCGTGTCCACAAAGATCGTCAGGGATGCGGAAGGGACATTGCGCGTATATAAAGAAGCGGTCAACGCAAAGAGTAATAAACATATCCGGGATATCTATGACAATTATGAGGAACTGCTGAAGATTTATGAAGATACAAAACTGACCCCGAATAAATGTCTGTTTGTCGAGGGAGAGGAAAGCAGGGAGCAGATCATCGGCGTATCCAGTAAAGCGCGCAACCGGGTTGAAATGGAGTATGTGTCCGGCATTACGCTGGAAAAATACCTGGATCATCTGAATGAAGAAAAAAAATACGGCCAGATGGCAGCCCTGATCAAAGAATACTGTTCCCTCGTGAACGCGACCTGCGGACAGGGAGAGTTCCGCATATCGGAGGACTTTAAGCGGATCTTCGGAGAGCCCAAATTTCTCGGACAATATAAGGCTTCCCCGATCTCCAATTACGATATGATCTTCTCCAATATCGTTTTGGACAGGGAGCACCCGGAGAGCGGAGATTGGAATGTTTTGGATTACGAGTGGATGTTCCGCTTCCATATCCCGGCGAAATTCATCATTTTCCGTGCACTGTTCTACTATGAGCTGGGCAGAAAGGAAACCGGGTATTTCCGTTTTCTGGCGGAGCAGGGGAAAAATATCTACACCGAGTTTTCCATTAACAGTACGGAAACGGATATCTTCAAGGAGATGGAACACCATTTCCAGGTATATATCATCAACGGGATGGCGAGCATGGAGGTGTTACAGGTGATCATGCCTACCAACGCCATGCATGTGGATCAGATTTTGCGCGAAAACGCATATCTGGGATGCCTGAACACGCCGAAGGTCTATTACAGCTGCGGGGACGGTTTTACACCGGAAAATATGCTGAACCTGATCGCTGAAGTCACGGGAGACAACGTTGTTACGTTGAACGTGCCGATCACCAACAATATTGTCAGCCTGCGCGTTGATCCGACGGAATGCCCGTGCTTTTTGCACGTGGAAGAGATCCGGCTCAGAATGCAGAAAGGGATGGATCAGTCCATCGAGCGGTATGTCACGAACGGATATCCCGTTTCGGAGAGCACGTTTGTTTTCGATACGGATGATGCACAGCTGATCATGGACATCCCGAACAGTGCCAGAAACCTGATCATCCGTTATCAGGTGAAGATGATGCCGAAGCCGTTTTATGAGGACTTCAGTGCGCTCCTAAAGAAGAAATGCCAGGAAGAAGACAAAAAACCTACGGTGGTCGATAAGGCGCTGCATAAGATGCGCCTCACCAGGACAAAGATCTTGCCGGAAGGATTCCGCTATAATGACACGAACAGAAAGTAAAGCCGAATCTTACAGAAACGAACTGCAAAAGCAGACGGACCCGTACGCGTATTTCCTGCGCCATGCGGAAAGAAAAGAAAGAGGGAGATCGATCACGGTCGATGGCCCTCTTCCTTGTCATTTGCTGCCACCTGTTTCCGGTCTTGTTGCGGAAAGCGTAACAGTCCCGGATATAAAAACAACATACGTTATTCTAAAAACGGGTGCCGTCGGTCTCTATGATGATGCAAACCGTAAGCTGATCAGCGAAGGCCTGGCCGTATCCGCTGCCTCATCTGCACCTGCCGTGATCTATTGCGACCATGACTATCAGAACCGGGACGGGAAACGCCATACCCCTTATCTGAAACCGGATTATTCTCCGCATACACTGTTGTCCGTCAATTACATGGGCGAGTACGTCGCCATCGAAGAAGGCCTGCTTGGCGGGATTCTCCGGGTGCTTTCCTTACAGGAGACGGTGCCCGATGTGCCTGCCGGCGATGTGATCCATGCCGTTTTGCTGGAGGCGATCCTGAAAACAGATAAAATAGCACACGTTACCGAAACGTTGTTCTATCTGCAAAGCGACGAAGAGGATGCACAGCTCTACCGCACCTACGCAAACGGTGAGGCATCGGCATTTCTTAAGGAGAGGATCGGCAAAACCATGGAAAACCTCGGTATTGTGCCGCAAAAGGACTACAGTCTCTCCGTGATCATTCCATCGAAAGACCATGCGGATATTCTGATCAAATGCATCGAGAGCCTGAAGAACAAAACAAGCTTTGCCGCCCTACGGGAGCGGGAGATCCTTGTAATAGATAACGGTAGTTATGATACGCAGAAAGACCGGATCGAATCCTATATCCGGGAAAATGAAGCGCTTTCGATCCGATACCTGTACCGGGAAGAACCGTTCAACTATTCCCTGATGTGCGACCGGGGCGCAAAGGAAGCGAAGGGCGATCTGCTCTTATTTCTGAATGATGATGTGGAATTTGTGGAGAATACCCTGCCGCAGATGTGCATGTATGCCTTGTCGCCTCTGGCGGGTACCGTCGGGTGCAAGCTCCTGTTTCCGGATCGTCAGCTGATCCAGCACGCAGGCGTCACCGGTCTTCTGTGCGGTCCCACACATAAACTGTCTCACCATCCGGATGATCAAACCTACTATTTCGGTGCCAATACCCTGAACCGGAACACCCTTGCCGTAACGGGTGCATGCCTGATGGTAAAACGTGAAAAATACTTTCAAGTTCAAGGGTTTCATGATAAAATGACAGTTAGTTATAATGACGTCGATCTGTGCGTAAATCTCTATGAAAAAGGGTATTTTAACATCCTTTTGAATACATGCATCCTCCTGCACCATGAATCCCTGTCAAGAGGCAGTGATCTGCTGGATCAAGCCAAAACGGAGCGACTTGCCGCAGAGAGGGCATGTTTTTACGCGCGTCATGAATGGCTTCGAAACAAACCGGATCCGTTTTATCACCCGGATCTGATCCAGGATACACTCGACTATCGTGTCAATGTTGCGGCGGATTATGAAATGCGCGGACATATGAGCGGGGTCGAGGTCTTTGAGTGTCATTCTCTGCGAAAGAGCGACAAACTGCAGCTGACCGTTGAAGGGACGGATTACGAACCGGACCAGCTTGATCGCGCAGAGGATGCCTATGTCATCAGAGGATGGAGCCTGTACTTAAAGCATGATGAGAGGAAATTTGACCGGTTCCTGCTTTTGGAAGACGAAGAGGGAAGGGTCCTGAAGGTTTCGCTCATGCCCGTATTCAGGCAGGACGTGCAGGCGGTGTTTGCAAAACAGAAATATGCGGCTCTCGCCGGGTTTATCGCAAAGATTCCCGCGACATGGCTGCACCTTGAAAAGAAATACCGCGTGGCGCTTATGTATGTCCATAAGACGCTTCGCTATAAGATCACAACGGTTGGAGCTTACTATGAACCTGGAAAAGGATACGAATCCGAGCCCTGAACGGTATTATCAGACCCTTTATGAGGAAGAGTGCAGGAAGAACGAGATCCTGACGGAAACCCTGACGGATGCCGAGGCAAAGATCGCAGACCTGGAATACAAGCTGGATAAGATCCGAAAGAGCAAACTCTGGAAGATGATGTATCCCGCAAGGCTCTTATGGAGTCATTTCAGTAATCTGTTAAGGCGCATCAAACGTTACGGAAGCCTCAGGAACCTGATGGCCAAGATCAAAAGCAAACGTATCGAACGCAAGGCCTATAAGAGCTACGGCACAAAAAGCATGCCGGATGCAGAGACGGTCAGATTACAGAAAGAGACCGTATTTGACAGGGATATCACCTTCTCGATCCTCGTACCGCTCTACAATACGCCGGAGCGTTTCCTTAGGGAAATGATCGAATCGGTCATTGCCCAGACCTATCAGAAATGGGAATTGTGCTTAGCGGACGGTTCGGACGATGATCACGCAGAAGTCGGCAGGATCTGTGAGGAATATCAGAAGGCGGATCCGCGGATCAAATACCGGAAACTGTCTGAAAATATGGGGATCTCGCGCAATACCAATGCGTGCTTTGAGATGGCAACGGGAGAATATATCGGCCTGTTTGACCATGATGATCTTCTGCACCCCACCGTGCTGTTTGAATACATGAAGGTAATCTGTGAAAGAAATGCAGATTATATTTACTGCGACGAGACGACCTTCAAGGGAAAATCGATCGATCACATGATCACGCTGCACTTTAAGCCGGATTTTGCGATCGATAACCTGCGTGCCAATAATTTTATCTGCCATTTCAGCGTATTTGACAGAAAACTCTTAGATCAGGCGGGACTGTTCCGTCCCGAATTCGACGGCAGTCAGGATCACGACATGATCTTCCGCTTAACGGCAGCTGCCAAAAATATCGTTCATGTACCGAAGATCCTCTATTACTGGCGGTCCCATGCCGGATCCGTCGCGGCCGATATCAACGCGAAGACCTACGCGATCGATGCGGCCAAGGGTGCGGTTGCCGCGCACTTAAAAGCATGTGGCTTCACCGACTTTAAGATCGAGAGCACGAGAGCGTTCGAGACGATCTTCCGGATCCGCTATCATCTGGTCGAAAAACCGCTGATCTCGATCCTGATCCCGAACAAGGATCATGTGGATGACCTGAAACGATGCATTCATTCGATCACGGAAAAGTCATCCTATACGGATTACGAGATCATCGTTATCGAGAATAATTCCGTCAACGAATCGACTTTTGCATACTACGAACAGATCAAACAGCACCCGGCGATCCGTGTGGTTACCTATGACGGTGATTTTAATTACGCAAAGATCAATAATTTCGGCGCCACGTTTGCAAACGGGAAATACCTGGTCCTTCTGAACAACGATACGGAAGTGATCACGCGAAACTGGATCGAAGAACTGCTGATGTATGCGCAGCGTGAAGATGTCGGAGCGGTCGGCTGCATGCTCTATTATGAGGATTATTCCATTCAGCATGCGGGGATCGTGCTGGGACTTGGGGCACACAGAACGGCAGGACATACGCATTACCGCATGAACAGGGAAAATCTCGGCTATATGGGACGCTTATGTTACGCACAGGATGTCTCGGCCGTAACAGGTGCCTGCATGATGGTGAAAAAGGCCCTGTATGATGCGGTCGGGGGCTTGAGCGAGGAATTTGCGGTCGCACTCAACGATGTGGATTTCTGCCTCAAGTTGCGTGAGAAGGGCCTGTTAAATGTCTTTACGCCGTTTGCGCAGTTGTTCCACTATGAATCCAGATCCAGGGGCACGGACGTGGAGGATGCTTCCAAAGAGAATGAAGCACGTTACAATGACGAGAGTGCGCGTTTTCGGGAAAAATGGAAGGCGGTGCTGGAAGCCGGCGATCCGTATTTCAATCCGAATTTCTCATTGGACTACAGTAATTATGTGTTAGCAGGTATCAATAAAGAGATGGTATGAAAGGAGATCACATGAATTACAAAGAACAGTATGATTTTTGGCTGCAGGACGACTATTTCGACGAGGCGACCAAACAGGAACTGAAAGACCTTTCCGGTAACGAGGAGGAGATCGAGGAACGCTTCTACAAGAATCTGGAATTCGGAACCGGCGGGCTGCGCGGCATCATCGGTGCCGGAACCAACCGGATGAACATATATACCGTGCGCAAGGCGACGCAGGGGCTTGCGAACTATATCATCAAACAGGGCACACAGAGCAAGGGTGTTGCCATTGCCTATGATTCCAGACGCATGTCACCCGAATTTGCCGATGAAGCGGCACTTTGCCTTTGCGCAAACGGCATTAAGGCTTATGTGTTTGAGTCCTTAAGACCGACACCGGAGCTGTCCTTTGCGGTACGGAAACTGCAATGTACGGCCGGGATCGTCGTTACTGCCAGTCATAATCCGCCGGAATATAACGGCTACAAGGTATACTGGGAGGACGGCGCGCAGGTTACCTCCCCCAAAGACGTGGACATCGTCAACGAAGCGGCTGCGGTTACAAATTATCATGATGTGAAGACCATGGGCAAGGAAGAAGCGGTTGCTGCGAATCTTTATCATGTGATCGGTTCCGAGATTGATGACGCATACATGGCAGAACTCAAGAAACAGATCATTCATCCGGAGATCATTCAGGAGATGGCCGATGATATCCGGATCGTCTATACACCGTTCCACGGCACGGGCAACATTCCCGTAAGGCGGATCTTATCCGAACTGGGCTTTAAAAATGTCTATGTTGTTCCGGAGCAGGAACTGCCGGATCCTGATTTTACCACATTGGAGTACCCGAACCCTGAGGATCCCAAGGCCTATACGCTGGCGCTGAAGCTTGCGAAGGAGAAAGATGCGGATGTGATCCTTGCGACCGACCCGGATGCGGACCGTCTCGGGATCTATGCCAAGGACACCAAGACCGGAGAATATATTCCGTTTACGGGTAACATGTCCGGCATGCTGATCGCAGAATACATCTTAAGAGAGAAAAAGAAAATGGGAATCCTGCCGCAGAATGGGGCTATGGTCAAATCGATCGTTACCACCAATCTGACGGACGCTTTGGCCAAAGCCTATAATCTGCGCATGATCAAAGTGCTGACAGGTTTTAAATATATCGGTGAACAGATCAAGCACTTTGAGGAAACCCATGAAAACGAGTATGTTTTCGGTCTGGAAGAAAGTTACGGATGCCTGGTCGGCACGCATGCAAGGGATAAGGATGCGGTCGTTGCCGTGATGTGCTTATGTGAGGTGGCAGCGTACTGTAAGAAACAGGGCATTACCGTCTGGGATCAGATGATCAACATCTATGAGCAGTACGGCTATTACATGGAGGGCATTCATACCCTGACATTGAAGGGGATCGAAGGCTCGGAGAAGATCAATGCCATCATGGAAAAATTCAGGACTGCGGCACCGAAGGAATTCGCAGGCCTCAAGACGTTATGCTTAAAGGACTTCAAGAAGGGCGAAGTGACCGACCTTACAACAGGCAGTGTTTCGGCCACGGGTCTGCCGACGTCCAATGTGCTCTATTTTGAACTGGAGAACAACTCCTGGTGCTGCCTGCGTCCTTCCGGAACGGAGCCGAAGTTGAAATTCTATATGGGCATCTGCGGAAACAACCTGGATGATGCCAGAGATAAGCTGAAAAAACTGACAGATGCAGTAGTCGGGATGATCTGATACGATGCGTAAGCTCTTTGAACACAAGATCATACGGATCACGATCATCGTGATCCTTGCAGTCATGGCAGCGGTGTCGGTTTATCAGGGCATCCGGAACGCACTCGTGTTCAGTCAGGATTTTCAGTGGGATGCGGCAAAATCACTGTTCCTCCGCGTGGATCCGTATGATGTTTCCATGGGCAAGACGGATGCGCTGTCACAGGATCTGCAGGCGTTTTATGATTACTATGATTCGATCGATGCGCCGCAGCGCATGGAGGCCAATCAGTTTCCGTCGCTCTTAATGCTGCTGTTTCCCTATACGTTCCTGACGCAGGATACGGCAAGGATCGCATGGCTGATCACGAATCTGCTGTGCACGGCCGGGATCATCGTTCTCCTGCGCAAGACGTTCTTAAGAGAAACGGACCGGTTTGTATTTTACGTACTGGTCCTGCTGATGCTTGCCGGAACACCGTACAGAAACCAGCTGGGAGTCGGGCAGCATACCCTGTTTTCCCTGTTCTTCTTTCTGCTTGCTGTATGGCTTTTGGAGAAGAAGGGGGGAAGCATTCCGGCAATCCTTTGCCTTGCGGTCAGTTACTTTAAGTACACGCTTACGGGAGTACTTGCGATCTATCTGATCTATAAGAAAAAGTGGAAAGAACTGTTCTGTTCCGTCGGGATCCATATCGTGCTGACGGGAATAGCCGCGATCAGTCTGCAGGAAAGTTTTGCCAACATGCTGATCAAACCGCTTAAGGTTTCCTCGGCGCTGATCTCGGAGGGCGGATTGGATTTCGGGACCCTCATCGGAGGCTCCATTGCATTCATACCGGCCTTTCTGGTCATGGCAGGGCTTCTGGTCCTGGCACTGAAGGCGGATACGAACGGTGACGGGATGCTGATAGCAGTCCTCCTGTTATGGTCCCTGATCATCCTGTATCACAGAACGTACGATTTCTTTGCGCTTGTATTGGTCGCGGGTGCTTTTGCGGGAAATGACCAATGGAAATTGAAAGGCACGCCGGAAGGAAAAGTCACGGTATTCTTCTATGGCCTCGTGCTATTTATGGTATTCTTCGTCCTGCGTCTCTTTAACGAAGCGGACTGGATCCGGATCGTGACCGGAACAGTGTATTACGGTTATACAATTTGGATGACGATTCTGTTCATCAGATATTATTTACGAAATAAGGAATATGATCAAAATGGAAACGGAAAATAAATGTAAAAAACTGACCGTACAGCTGATCAAGTTTGCTTTTGTGGGAGGAACCTCTTTCGTGATCGACTTTGTGATCACGATGCTCTTATCTTCCCTGTTTAGAAAATTCGGCGCCAGCACGGAAACGGCGGCGACAATTGCAAGCATATTCGGATTTGTGATCTCGCTGATCTACAACTATTTCATGAGTATGCACTTTGTATTTGAGAGAAGAGAGGATTTAAACCGCAAGGTTGAATTCCTGATCTTTACGGTCTTAAGCCTGATCGGACTCGGACTGAATGCCGCGATCATGTATTTCGGCGTGGTTCTGTTCAGAATGGGCTTTCCCGAATACGAAGCGAATAATCCCGGGATCGTTACCGCAGGCGTCAAAATGGTCGCGACCGGAGTTGTTATGATCTATAACTTTATCAGTCGGAAACTGACATTGGAAAAGAAAAATGAGGCTTAAACATTCTCTTGCTTTGATCATCATATGCATATCCGCTCTCTTTATTGCAGGCTGCAGCGAACAAAACGCCGCAGCGTTGAAAAATGCCTTAAAAGAGGCAGAGGAGCAGGCACAGACCGAACAGCCCAAGGAGACTGATCCGGAAGATGTGATACCGGAAACGGAAGCAGACGATGCGGCAGAACCGGAAGAAGCATTGGAACCGACGGATCCGGACGAGGCGATCGCCATGACGGCCGCTGTTGCGGCACAGATCGATGAAGCGGCAAAAAACGAATCCGACGGCTATAAGTATTCGGAAGACGGAAAACGGATCGTCGACCTGATCATGTTCATGGGACAGAGTAATATGGCGGGTGCCGGCGGAAATGCCGAATATGCACCGAAGGTCCCTTATGATGAGGGATTTGAATTCCGCGCGGTTTCCGATCCGACCAGGCTTTATCCGATCACGGAACCGTTCGGGGTCAATGAAAACAATCTCAATGCGATCATGGATCTGCCGGGCGCAAAAAGGGGTTCGTTGGTATCCGCATTCGCAAATACCTATTTTGAAGAGACCGGGGTTCCCGTTGTTGCCGTCTCGGCATCGGCCGGGGCCACGGATACCGCGTTCTGGATGTCCGATGCGGTTTCCTATGATTTCACGGAACGGTTAAAACGTGCCATTGTCTGGCTGGAAAACGACAACTATGTGATCCGCCATAAGTATGCCGTCTGGCTGCAGGGAGAATCCGATGCGGTTGATAACCTCTCCGCCGATCAGTACGAGGAAAACATGAACACCATCATCCGGCCGCTTTTCATGAACGGGATTGAAAAAGTGTTCTTTATTACGCCCGGCCGGACGATCACAAGAAAGGACTATTTTAAGAATATCATCAACTCCCAGATCAAAATGAGCCGTGAGAGCGGTTATTATGCGCTTGGCACTACGGTTCTCTCCGCTATTTCCGCAGAATATATGGTGGATGAATGGCATTATAACCAAACCGTTTTGAACCTTCTTGGAAGGGAATGCGCAAAATCGGTAGCCTACTATACCAACCTGAAGAAGGAACTCTGCGTCTACGATTACTATAACGAGACCACCTTTATCCCGGATGGCTTCGATTACGGAGGGGATGTTCACGTGGAGCCGTTGAATCTGGATGATTGCGGTCTTCGGAAAGATGTGACGAATTAAGGAGTAAAAGCATGGATAAGATTCTTTTGTTTATTCCCGCCTATAATTGTGAAAAGCAGATCGTCCGCGTATTGGGGCAGCTGGATCCGACAATCATGCGCTATATCACGGAGGTGATCGTGGTCAATAACCGCAGTACGGATCATACCGAGGAAGCGGTTTTGCGCTTTATGGAGCGGCAGCGTGATTTTCCGGTCAAGCTGCTTAGAAATCATGAGAATTACGGCCTCGGCGGTTCGCACAAGGTGGCGTTTTCCTATGCGCTTGAGAACGGATTTGACTATGTGATCACGCTGCACGGAGACGACCAGGGATCCATAGAGGATTTCCTTCCCATCCTGAAAAGCGGATATTACCGGAAACACGGCTGCATTCTCGGCGCACGTTTCATGCCGGGCTCCCGTTTGATCGGCTATTCCCTGTTCCGCACGCTCGGAAATGTGGTATATGATTTTCTGTTTGCTGCGGTTGTAGGGAGAAGGATATACGACCTTGGGAGCGGGTTGAACATGTACCGGGTTTCGGATCTTCAAAGCCGTTATTATGAAAAGTTTCCGGACAACCTGATGTTCAATTACTGCATGATCCTGGCACTGGATTATTATGGGCTGGATGCAAAGTTCTATCCGGTTTCCTGGAGGGAAGATGACCAGGTTTCCAACGTGAAGATGGCTTCCCAGGCCGTTACGGTCTTAAAGATGTTATGGGCTTACTTTAAGGACAGGGAAACGATCCTTAAGGATTATCGCGAAACAACCCATGAAGAATACGGAGCGGATATCGTCGAATGAAGAATTTGATCTTACCGGCAGTTGTGATCCTGTTCGTGATCGTTCACATTGTAAAACTGGCCAGGCTGTATTTGATCCTGATCGATGAGAAGATCCCTTTCAGACGATTTGTGTTTCTCTACTGTCTGACCACACTCGTGAATCTGATCATTCCGTTTAAACTCGGGGAATTCTTCAGGATTTTTGTATTCTGCCGCGCGACAAAGAGTTTTCGGATCGGCTTCCTGTCCGTTGTTTTGGACCGGTTTTTCGATACGGTCGCGCTGGTGCTGATCCTGTTGCCGTTTGAACTTTTAAGAGGACGTGCGGTGCCCGCATCGACCCTGCTTCTTACGGTATTTGTCGTGGTTGCCGTGTTTGCCTATGTAGCGTTTCCGTCCTTCTATACCTATCTGAACCGCTACATGATCATGAACCGGTCATCCAAAGGCGACATGGGAATCCTGAAGCTTCTGGAACTGACAAGGCTTGGTTACGAATATGTCAAAAGACTGATCCACGGAAGATATGCCCTGCTTACGATCTTTTCCTTTGTGGCATGGCTCCTGGAATGCGGGATATTGTATCTTTTAAGCAATTTTCTGGGGATTTCGGACAAAACGGATATCTCCGCCTATATCCAGAGCATTGTTGCGGCAGACCATACGCTTCTGATGGACAGTTACGTGAAATTCGGCATTTGTTTTATGGCAGCTGCAACGATTGTGACTTTGATCATTTGCTTATGTACACATACACTCTATAGCAGGAGAGAAAAGAAGGATACGATATGAAAAAGACAGTGATCCTTTATGACGACAGCAGAAAACCGGACGGGATGATCCGCAACATCACGGGAAACAAGAGCTTCGGTGAGACGATCTATAAAAGAAAATCCCTGCGGGATAAGATGGCGGCTATTGCGGCAAAACAGGATATGTGTGCCGCGTTTCTGGATACGGAAGACGATCTTACGGATAAATATGCAAAGAATGCTGTTTTAAAGCTGTATTCCGATATGCCGGTAAGGGATGAAAAGGCATTTGGGGTCCTTTTGGAAAAAGCGACCTACGCCAAAGAGTGTTACAGGATCGTGCAGGATGGCGAGATCGCAGCCGTGATCTTCCCGGATCCGGATGCATTGCACGGTGCGGACGGAAAAGGGGAGGAGGATTATGCCGCGATCGAAACGGAAGCGTTCTTAAACCTCGCCAGGCCCGGTGCATTCCGGCAGTTCATCACGGGAGGATTTGACGCCCGTTTCTTTAACGAATTGTCGGGGGATGCCTACACGGTCGTCAAACAATCCGCCAATGTCGAAAAGCTGCACAGGGAATTCGCATTCTACGGGCTGTTGCCGGATGATATGAAAATGTGGTTCGCCATGCCGTTTTCTTATCAGGCAGAGGAGGGGATGGCGAGTTATACCATGGAGCGGTATCATATGACGGATCTTGCGATCCGTTATGTGCACGGTGCGATCGGAACGGAGGAATTTGGCCGCATCATGGAGAAACTGTTCCGCTTTATCGCGTCGAGACACAAAAAGCCGGTTGACGAAAAGGAATATGACAGGTGCATGCAATCCCTGTACGTTGACAAGGTAGCAGAAAGGCTTGCAATGCTGAAGAAAGCAGCGGCTTTCCCACGGATCGAAGCCTATCTGAAAACCGGCACTTCCTATGCGGGACCGGATGCGGTTTATGAGAAATACTTAAAACTGTATGAAAAGATTACGAAAAAGCATAAATTCGAGCACGTTTTGGTGATCGGGCACGGGGATCTGTGTTTTTCCAACATCCTCTATTCCGATGAGACCTCGTTCATGAAACTGATCGACCCCAAGGGCGCGTTTACGGAAGAAGAACTGTACACGAACCCGTATTACGATCTGGCAAAGCTGTCACATTCCATCTGCGGTTCCTATGACTATTTCAACAGCGACCTGTTTGAGGTCACCATAGACGACGGGATGCGGCTGCATCTGCATGTGGACAGTGACAATGCCGCATATACGGCAATCTTTAAAGAATACCTTGACCGGTATCAGATTGACTTTGACCTGATCCGCCTGTACGAGGCTTCTCTGTTCCTGTCCATGCTGCCGTTGCATATCGAACGGGAGAAGAAGGTGCTGGGATTCCTCTTAAATGCGATTTCGATCTTAGAGGATATGCAAGGAAGGTACGGAACATGAATGACCTGACATTTGTATTCGACGTTGACGGCACACTTTGCCCGATCAAACAACGGGATGAGCGCTATGAGGACCTCATACCCTATCCGGAAATGGTGGAAAAGATCCGGGAATACAAGGAAATGGGTGCGAAGATCATCCTGCTGACATCCCGGAATATGAACAGTTACGGCGGGAATATCGGCCTGATCAATGCCAACACCGCAAAGGTATTGCTTGCCTGGCTGGATAAATGGGAGATCCCGTATGATGAGATCATTTACGGCAAGCCCTGGCCCGGCCCAAACGGGTTCTATGTGGACGACCGCACGGTACGGCCCGACGAGTTTTTACGCTGCAGCGTGGAAGAGATGAAAGAGATCTGTGCCAAAAGCAGATGTCAGCAAAAGTAGTCACAATACGGACGGAGAATGCTTATGGAGATCGTGATCACAATGGCGGGACTTGGCAGCAGGTTCAGGGAAGCAGGCTACACGGTACCCAAATACATGATCGATGCCAAAGGAAGGACGTTGTTTGCGTGGTCCATGGAAAGCCTTGGCGGATACGGAACAGGCAACAACTACTTCTTTATCGTCAGAAAAGAAGACGATGCCGGTGTGTTCATCAGGAAGGAATGTGAAGCGCTTGGCATCCGCAGTTTTCGGATCATTGAGATCGATCACGTAACGGACGGACAGGCGACGACTGCAATGCTGGCCGCTCCGATGTGGGATGAAAGGGAACCACTCTTAATCTATAACATCGATACCCATGTGGAAAACGGGGAAATGAACAGCGGACAGCTTGCAGGAGACGGTTTTATTCCCTGCTTTAAGGCGCCGGGGGAGCATTGGAGCTTCGTGAAACTGAATGAGGCCGGACAGGCAGTGGAAGTGCGCGAGAAGGAACGGATCTCGGATCATTGTACGCTGGGTGCCTATTATTTTAAAACCTGCGGACTGTATCAGACCCTGTACCGGGAATTCTATGAAGAAGGCAGATGCAAGTCCTTAACGGGTGCCGAAGGAAGAGAACGATATGTGGCACCGTTATATAACTATCTGATCACAAAGGGCGGAGAAGTCAGGATCTGTGACGTGCCCTGCGAAAAAGTACATGTACTCGGCACCCCGGAAGAATTACGGGCTTTTTTGGATGAGTGAATCGATGATGAGAAAACTGAACGGCACAAATGTGAAAAAGGGTCTGCAGTATTTGAAGCGCAACGGACTTGGTGAAACATTTTACAAGGCGCGGGAAAGGCTCAGTAAAGACGGATGGGACGACGGTTATCAGGAACGCTTCTTAAGCGGGCGCCCGGGTACGGAGATGCTTGCCGGACAAAGGCAGGAAAAGTATATGCATCCGTACAAGATCAGCATTCTGGTACCGGCGCACGAGACGGATCCGGCTTATCTGAAGGAAATGATCCAATCCGTGATCGCGCAGTCCTATGAAAACTGGGAACTCTGTATCGCGGACGGATCGGAATCGGACCAGGTAGGGGATACCGTTACGGGACTGAAGGAGACGATCGATCCGAAGGTGGCGGCAAAGATCCGCTATCAGAAGCTGTCCGGAAACGGCGGGATCGCGGAAAATACCAATGCTGCGCTCGACATGGCCGGCGGGGAATATGTAGGCCTCCTGGATCACGATGATCTGTTGGAGCCGGATGCCCTGTATGAGATCATGCAGGTACTTTCCAAGAATCTGAGCCGGGAAGGAAAAATCTATGTGAACCGCATCCGTGCCATCTATACGGATGAGGACAAGATCGATGCGGAAGGCAGCCGGTATTTTGAGCCGAACATCAAACCGGATTTTGATATCGATCTGCTTCGGAGCAATAATTATATCTGCCACTTTTTTGTGGTCCGCACGGAACTGGCAAGATCTGCCGGCGGTTTTCTGGAAGAATTCGACGGCGCACAGGATCATGATTTTATGTTCCGGTGCCTGGAAAACATACCGGTCAGTGCGGTGGCACATATTCCGAAGGTACTCTATCATTGGAGATGCCACAACGAATCCACAGCCATCAATCCCGAGAGCAAACGCTATGCGTACGAGGCGGGGAAACGTGCCGTGGAAGCGCATCTGAAACGGAAGGGGATCAACGCCACGGTAGAACATACGGCTCATCTCGGGTTCTTCCGTGTGATATATGTGCCCGTTCCCGCATCCGTGCTGCGGCTTACCAGAAAGCAATGGGATGAGATGGGACCGGAAGATTATGCTGCGATCCGGGAAGACTATATCATGATCTTAGCGGAGGACCTGAAGCCGCTTACGCAGGAATACATGAAGGAGCTGACCGGGGTCCTTAGCAGATATGAGGTCGGCTGTGTCGGCGGCAAAGTGTATAACAAACGTTTCAGGATTGAAAGTGCGGGCTACACAAAGGATGAAAACGGAAAATATATCCCCAATTTCAGCGGTCTGAACGGTCATTATTCCGGATATATGCACAGAGCCTGCCTGCAGCAGAGAGTGGACGGCGTATCGCTTGACTGCATGCTGCTTCGGCGCAGCGCCCTGGAGATCGGGGAAGATCACAAGCCCAAGCTTGCGTCCAATTATATCGTTGTTTATGACCCGTATGCGGAGTTTAAAAGGAAGTAGAGCGTAACCATGGCACTTGTCACGGTCATCATACCGAATTACAATGGCGATGCCTACATAGAGAACTGCTTAAAGTCGTTAAAGGAGCAGACGTTTCAGGATATGGAGATCCTGATCATCGACAATGCCTCGGAAGACAAAAGTGCCGATTATATCGAAGAGCACTATCCGGAGATCACGCTTGTAAGGCTTTCGCAGAATTTCGGTTTTTCCCGGGCTGTCAATGAGGGGATCAAACGGGTAAAATCAAAATACCTGATCCTTTTGAACAATGATACGGTCTGCGATCCGCATTTTGTCGAAGAACTGGTTGCAGCGATCGGACGCGATGAGAAGACGTTTTCCGTGTCCTCCAAGATGCTGCAGATGTTTTCCCCCGATAAGATTGACGGCGCTGGGGATCTCTATTGCGCCCTCGGATGGGCTTTTGCCAGAGGAAAAGATAAAAACAAACGGCGTTATGAGCGCGAGGGAAAAGTTTTTTCCGCCTGTGCCGGCGCTGCCATTTACCGCAGGGATCTGTTTGAGCAGATCGGCTATTTTGACGAATTCCATTTTACCTATCTGGAAGACGTGGATGTCGGATACAGAGCGAAGATCATGGGATATGAAAACCGTTATACACCGCGCGCGATCGTCTATCATGCGGGAAGCGGGGCAACGGGATCCAGATATAACCCGTTCAAGGTCCGGATCGCCGCAAGGAACAGCTGGTATGTCATTTATAAGAATATGCCGGCATTGCAGATCCTGCTGAACCTGCCGTTCTTTCTGATCGGGTTCGGGATCAAGGCGCTGTTCTTTATCTGCAAGGGATACGGAAGAGAATACTTATCGGGCATGAAAAGAGGATATCTCATGTGCGTGCAGGGAAGAAAATTTCCCTTTTCCGCCCGTTTTATGGGAAACTATGTAAAGATCCAGCTGGAACTGTGGGTCAATATGGTCCGCAGACTGTGGAGCTAGCTTGGGATAAACGATCATGATCAAGGACAACCAACAGATCTTTAACAGGCTTCATTTTGTGATCGATGCGATCGTCATCGCATTGTCTTATTTGTTTGCCTGGTATTTGAAATTTAAGAGCGGATTGCTGGACTATGAAATGGGTCTTTCCATGGAAACCTATTTCATGGCACTCTATTTTATTGTCCCCGGCTATCTCCTGCTCTATTACCAGTTTGACCTCTACAGCTCCAAGCGTGCTTCCGGGCGAAAGCGGGAACTGTTCAATATCATCAAGTCCAACACCGTCGGTCTGGTTGCCTTTATCGTGGTTTTGTACGTCATCAACAATCCTGACTTTTCCAGACAGATGATCTTTATCTTCTGGGCAGTCAATATCGTGGCGGAAACGGCAGTGCGTAACGTGATCCGTTATGCCCTGCGCTTTATCAGAAGACGCGGAAAAAACCTCAAATATGTCCTGCTGGTCGGTTACTCCAAATCGGCAGAATCCTATATCAACCGGATCCGCCTGAACCCGCAGTGGGGCTATGTGGTCCGCGGCATTTTGGATGACCATGTGGACCGCGGAACCATGTATAAGGGCGTCAAGGTACTTGGAAAGATTGACAATCTGGCCGTGATCTTGCCGGAAAACAAGCTTGATGAGATCGCGATCACGTTAAGCCTGGCCGAATACGGAAGGCTGCCGGAGATCGTGGAGCAATGTGAAAAATCCGGTGTACACACCAAGTTTATTCCGGATTATGCAGGCGTCATCCCGAACAAACCCTATACCGAGGATCTGCAAGGGCTGCCCGTTATCAATATCCGGCACGTCCCGCTTTCCAATACACTGAATGCGGTCATGAAACGTGCAGCAGACATTGTGGGAGCCTTCCTTGCACTCATTCTCGCGTCCCCTGTCATGATCATTGCGGCGATCGCCGTCAAAGCCACATCCAAGGGGCCCGTGATTTTTGCGCAGGAGCGGATCGGCATGCACAACAAGCCGTTCCGGATGTATAAATTCCGGACCATGTATGTGCAGGAAGCAAATGAGGAGAGAAAGGCCTGGACGACGAAGGATGATCCAAGGGTAACCAAGGTGGGCAAATTCCTGCGCAGGACCAGTATTGATGAACTGCCGCAGCTGTTTAACATTCTGATCGGACAGATGAGTCTGGTCGGACCCAGACCGGAGCGGCCGCAGTTTGTGGAGAAATTCCGGGAAGAGATCCCGCGCTACATGGTCAAGCACCAGGTGCGTCCGGGACTGACCGGCTGGGCGCAGGTCAACGGCTACCGGGGCGACACTTCCATTGAAAAACGGATCGAATACGATCTTTACTATATTGAAAACTGGACGTTCGGTTTCGACTTCAGGATCCTGTTCTTAACCGTCTTCAAGGGCTTTATCAACGAGAATGCATACTGATGAATGTTGATGTTGTGATGCCGGCATACAAACCGGGACAAAAGTTCATACGTCTGATCGGGATGCTCTCCAAGCAGACGGTACCGGTCGGCAAGATCATTGTCATGAATACGGAAGAGAAGTGGTGGTCGGATCGTCTGGTCGGTGAACTGAAGGCTTCGGCAGACAAGGTTGAGGTCCATCATTTAACGAAGGCTGAATTTGACCATGCGGGCACCAGAAATGCCGGCATCGCACATTCGGATGCGGAGTATGTGATCCTGATGACGGATGATGCGATCCCGTATGATCAGGAGCTTGTGGAAAACCTGCTGAAACCGTTTTCGGATCCTAAGGTCGGCGCTGTTTATGCCAGGCAGTTAGCCGGAGAGAAGGCGGGGATCGCGGAACGCTTTTCCAGGGAATTCAATTATCCGGACCGCAGCGAGAAGAAAACAATAGCGGATCTTTCCAGACTTGGGATCAAAACCTTTTTCTGTTCCAATGTGTGTGCGGCCTACAGGCGGAAACTGTTTGATGAGCTTGGCGGATTTAAGGAGCCTGCGATTTTTAACGAAGATATGGTCTATGCGGCAACGCTTATGGACCACGGATATGCCGTGTGTTATGCGGCGGATGCAAAGGTGATCCATTCGCATGCCTATTCCAATGCACAGCAGATGCATCGGAACTTTGATCTGGCGGTTTCACAGGCCATGCATCCCGAAGTGTTTGGCAGGGTGAAATCGGAGTCGGAAGGTGTCAGGTTTGTCATGCGGGCATTCGGCTATTTTACAAAGCACGGCAGGCCGTTTGCAATCGTGCCTTTCGTGATCACTTCCGCGAACAAATACTATGGCTACCGGATGGGAAAAAGATACCGGGAACTGCCTGAGAAAACCATAATGAAATACACGATGAATCCCGCTTTTTTTGAGAAAATGCGGGGAAAGATTTAAAACAGATCGGAAAAGAAGAATGTCAGATACGAATCAATACGAAGAAAACTGCCAGATGTGCCACCGGAACGAACAAAATGCCGGCAAAATGTATCATTTGCCGGGCGGTGTCTGCATCTGTGAGGACTGTATGAAAAAGACCATGGACGCCATGTCCAGATTCGGCATGCCTGCCATGCCGGACATGACCCATGATGAACTGCAGATGATGTTAAACAAGGCATCGGAATACGGGGCGAAGGTCCCGGCAGCTGCCGAGACTGCGGCCGTGACCGAAGGAGAAGAAGAACCCAAAGAGCCCGAGCAGGAGGAGAAGAAAAAAGGCTCTCCCTTTGGTGCGTTTCCCAATATCAGTTTCCTGAACATGGGAGACCTGCAGGGCATGATGGGCGGGCCCAAAGTCAAGAAGCGCAAACCCGATGAGGAAAAAGTTCCGATCATCGATATCAAGGATATTCCGCAGCCGCATAAGCTGAAAGAGCTGCTGGATGAATACGTGGTCGGGCAGGAGCATGCCAAGAAAGTGATCTCGGTCGCGGTGTACAACCACTACAAGCGGATCGCCGCGCAGTGCATGAAGGATGAGGAATTCGACACACGCTTAAAGCAGGTGGAAATTGAGAAATCCAATATGCTGATGATCGGACCGACCGGATGCGGAAAGACCTATCTGGTAAAGACTTTGGCGAAGCTGTTGAACGTACCGCTTGCGATCGCGGATGCCACGTCGCTCACGGAGGCCGGTTATATCGGCGATGATATCGAGAGCGTTGTCAGCAAGCTGCTTGCCGCGGCAGACAATGATGTGGATAAGGCAGAGTCCGGGATCATCTTTATCGATGAGATCGACAAGATCGCCAAGAAGAAGAATACCAACAGCCGCGATGTGAGTGGCGAAAGCGTACAGCAGGGCATGTTAAAGCTTTTAGAGGGCGCGGATGTGGAGGTGCCTGTTGGGGCAAGCTCCAAAAACGCCATGGTACCGCTCACGACGATCAATACCGGCAATATCCTGTTTATCTGCGGCGGGGCGTTTCCGGATCTTGATGAGATCATCAAGCAGCGCTTGCGCAAACAGACCTCGATCGGATTCAATGCGGAATTAAAGGATGCGCTGGACAAGCGTAAGGATATCTTAAATGAAGTGACCGTGGAGGATATCAAGAAATACGGCATGATCCCGGAATTCGTAGGACGTCTTCCCATCATTTTCGCGATGGAAGGCCTGAGTGAAGAGATGCTGGTCCAGATCTTAACAGAGCCGAAAAACGCGATCATCAAACAGTATCAGAAGCTGTTATCCTTAGATGAAGTCGACCTGGAATTCACGGAGGAAGCTCTGACTGAAGTAGCCAAAAAGGCAATGGAAAAGGATACGGGCGCAAGGGCGCTGCGTTCGATCATAGAGGACTATATGCTGGATATCATGTATGAGATCCCCAAAGACGACAATATCGGAAAAGTCACGATCACGGCCGAATACATTCTGGGAACAGGCGGACCCGTGATCGAGATGCGTACCGAAAATCATAGAATTAAGGAGCAGGAAAAAGATGAAGTATTGTGAAAAATGTCAGGCATTCAGAGAAGACAAATTTGCATTCTGCAACAAATGCGGAACGCCGCTGGTAGAACGGGAAGAACCCGTGAAGATGCAGCCGGCTGATGAAGGCGGGATTGTTTGTTCCAACTGCGGGACCGTGCTTGCTGCCGATATGCGTTTCTGCAACCGCTGCGGAACCCCCGTTTCGCAACCGGAGAGCATACAGGAGGCAGAACCGGAGCCTGTACCGCAACCGGAGCCGGAACCTGTGCCGCAGTACACAGCACCCCTGCCGGAGATTCCTGAAGCACCCGCGTCACAGTATACGTCGCCTCTGCCGGAGATTCCGCCGATGCCTGCAGGGCAGACTGCGCCCGCGCCTGCACCGCAGGGAAAGAAACCCAACCTGGCGCTGGTGATCATCCTTGCTGTCATTGGGGCGATCGTGCTCTTTGGCGGCAGTTTCCTGTTGACGGAATACTTCGTATATCATGTAACACCGATGGAACTGCTCGGATTTGGTTCCTCTGAAGATGAAGAGGATGAAGAATCCGATGATGCAGAGAGCGCAAAAGATAAGAAGAAAAAAGACAAAAATAAAGAGAAAGACGAAGAAGAGGATGCTGATGAGCAGGCAGCGGAAGCGGATGAAGCAGCCACGATCGTGGAAGCTGAGCCGGCTCCTGCAGCAACCGAAGCGCCGACCCCGGAACCCACTCCGGAGCCGACCCCTATGCCTTATGTTTGGGAAGACTGGGATCTGAATTTCAATTCCGAACAGTCGTCCGTGGATGACTGGGTAAAAAGTTGCCGGAAGAATAAAGGACACTATAAAAAGCATGATTATTCCGACACCTATTATTATACGCAGGACGGGAACCCCGTGATCATCGGTGCCAAGAAGGATGTCAACGGGTGGAAATACAACCGCGAATATGTCGGTGCCGGTATTTACTATGTGGAAATGGATGACGGCTATCAGACAACGCAGAAATTCTATTTTGCGGAAGGGAAACTCTTCCGTGTGATCGATGAGGACGGATCCGTGCATGATTACGCGTCTCCCGGATGGGAAGATTACAATGAGATCGGCGAGCGTCTGATCGAAGAGCGGGAAGCCCTGATGGATGATTACAAATGGAGAAACAATTAAGGATCATTAGTTCATGAATACATTTCTGCAGATCGGTATCGGTTTGTTACCGGGAAGCATTGTCGCGGCAGCGCTTCTGATCAAACGGCGTGCTTTCAATGTACAAAAGATCATTACAACGGCATTACTCTGCATTTTATGCGGAGTAATGCTTTGCGTTGGGATATCCGGCTTAAACGGCAGGGGCAGCAGAAAAAGCGGAGAGATGCCGCAGAAGAAAATGCTCGCTTTTGCTTATGCATTGGCTGAAGAAGGGGCAGTAGAGGCGGCGGAAGAAGTCATTGACCAATACAGTGAAGTCTACGGTTATGACGATAAGTGCCGTCTGCTGAATGCACGTCTTGCCGTATTGGAGGATGACAATGACAAGGCGGCGCACCTGTATGCCTATCTTTGTGAAAACACCTCTCTTGTAAACGAACAGGACGAAGAGGTCATTGCCGCCACTGCACAGTCACAGGACAATGTGGCAGATCTCATCATGATGGATTACCTGAAAAGCGTGGGGGAAGACATC
Organism: Lachnospiraceae bacterium; assembly: GCA_017544705.1. Lineage (GTDB taxonomy): Bacteria > Bacillota > Clostridia > Lachnospirales > Lachnospiraceae > UBA2868. Next base: position 27,482 of record JAFYDQ010000057.1, read on the forward strand.
AGTGAATACGGCTATACGGAAACTGCCTATACGGAATTGAAGCAGGCAACGGGGATCGGCAGGGAAGACGTTAAGAATAACATCAAAGAGGTCATTGAGAACGAGTACGCCGCCTCTGATGATATGAAAAAATACGCCGCCACCGTTGCGGAAGTATCTGATCTGGATATTGATAAGATCCGGAGACTGCAAGGCAGCGAAGAAGCCGGTCAATATAAAAAAGTCTTTTCCGAAATCGAGCGCAAGTCCGACGGCATGAACAATCTGGTCTGCGTTGACAAAGCAAGGATCAAGGCGCTTGTTGCAACCGGAGACTATGATGCGATCACCAAAAACATGGATGACGATTCCAGTTATCATTCCCTGATGGTCGCTTCGGAATTATATATGAGCGGTCTTGTCGGAAAATCCGATTTTCCCGAAGCATATCACGAAGTCAACAAAACAGATGCCAAAGCGGTTGAAAAGAGACTGGATAAGGTCTATGAGAAAACGAAAGAAGACTTAACGGTCCAGGAAAAGAAAGCCTTAAGGGCAAGGATCAGTGCGATCGAAAATGAATTGGACGATCCGGTGCTGATGACCTTAAAGGAACAGCTTACGGAAGCATCGGAGCACGAGGCCGGTACGGATCAGACCAAGGTCTATTTGGAGATCGCCAAGATCGAAGACTACTTCGGAAACGAATCTTCCACGGATTCCTATTTAAGTTCCGCCATTTACAGTTCCCAGGATAATGAAGACGATACCTATGTTTCTTCGATGTCTAAGATCATTCATGTCATCAGCAATGATGAAGAGGATGATCTGGAGGCCATTAAGAATGTTGACGAATATGTTGACAGTGTTTTGGATCATTCCCTGACAGTAGATGTCGAAGAGATCGTATCGCCACAATACAACGAAACCGAAGCGGTTGCAGAGCAGGACTATTGGGAAGAAGATTGGGGAGAAAATTGGGACACGGCTGAAGAAAGCCTGCCGGAAAAGACAGAGGGTATCGATTTTGCCCGCACGGCAGTAGACTACGTCAGCCGGATCAAGAACGCCATTTCCATCGGA
>JAFYDQ010000006.1 GCA_017544705.1 Lachnospiraceae bacterium
AGCTGCGAAATGAAAGGCTGGTCGATATTGTGCGTTAAGATCACGGCGTCCATACCCTGGTCCTTAAACATCTTGATGTACTGCGACTGCTGCACTTCATCCGTAACATAGTAAACGATCTTGCGGGGTTCCTTTTCACCGTCTTTAGCATCGGCCTCTTCGTCTTCGCCATCTGCCTTCTCGTCAACCACCTCGGCCTCGACTTTTTCGCCGTTTTCATCCGTGGCGTTTTCGTTTGCCTCATCCGGATCCGTCTTCTTTACTTCCAGACAGTCGGGCAGCGTTAAGTACTTGCCGTCAAGATTCTTAAAGAGGATGTAGTCCGTCATCTTCTCGCAGAACTTGTCATCCCTTAAGCAGCCGTACTTAATGAACGGACTGATATCGTCCCAGTATTTCTCATAATCTTCTCTCTCCGTTTTGCACATGCCGGAGAGCTTGTCCGCCACTTTTTTGGAGATGTAATCGGAGATCTTCTTCACGAATCCGTCATTCTGCAGCGCAGACCTGGAAACGTTAAGCGGCAGGTCCGGACAGTCGATCACGCCCTTTAAGAGCATTAAGAATTCCGGAATGACTTCCTTGATATTGTCCGCGATAAAGACCTGGTTATTGTATAACTTGATCGTTCCCTCGATCGATTCGTATTCCATATTGATCTTCGGGAAATAGAGGATACCCTTTAAGTTGAACGGGTAATCCATGTTCAGATGGATCCAGAAGAGCGGCTCCTTGTAATCAAGGAACACCTTTCTGTAAAAATCAAGATACTCGTCCTTCGTGCATTCATTCGGATGCTTCGTCCAAAGCGGAGTGGTATCATTGAGCGCCACCGGACGCTTTACGATCTTGACTTTATCCTTGGCAGGGGAAACTTCGACCTTTTCCTTCTTGCCGTCCTCGTTTTTCTTCTCTTCGTATTTTGCTTCCTCGTGGATCTCTTCGATGACCGTATCTTTATCGGTCAGATCCGCTTTATCGATCGTCTCGTATTCGGTCTCGGCACCTTCTTTTTCTAAGAAGATCGGAACCGGCATGAACGAACAGTACTTTTTGATGATCTCTCTTGCACGGTATTCGTTGCAGAATTCTGTGCTCTCTTCATTTAAGAACAGCGTGATGGTTGTGCCGACCTCTGCCTTGTCGCCATCCTCGATCGTGTATTCGCCGTTGCCGTCACTCTCCCAGTGAACGGCCTTCGCGCCTTCCTTATAGGAAAGCGTATCGATATGCACCTCATCGGCAACCATGAACGCGGAATAGAAACCGAGCCCGAAATGACCGATAATCTGGTCTTCGTTGGCTTTGTCCTTATACTTCTCGATAAAGGCCGTTGCGCCGGAAAAGGCGATCTGCGTGATATATTCTTCCACTTCATCCGCATCCATACCGAGACCGGTATCGATGAATGTGATCGTCTTCTTCTCGGGGCTTACAACGACTTTGATCTGATTTTCAAAATCATCCGGATAACTGTATTCACCCATCATGTCAAGCTTTTTAAGCTTTGTGATCGCATCGCATCCGTTCGAGATCATTTCCCGGACAAAGATGTCGTGATCGCTGTAGAGCCATTTCTTGATGATCGGCAGCAGATTATCGCTGTTGATGGATAAATTGCCTGTTTTCTTTGCCATGATACATTCCTTCTTTCCCAGTTTCTTTATTCATTTCCGTCCCCTCACCGGCAGACAGTATTATGCTCATGAATAAGTCTACGCTTGCGAAAATGAAAAGTCAACAAAAAATTAGCACTCTATGGCCTAGAGTGCTAATAATTCAGAATTTGTTTAGATTTTGTTTAGAAAATACCGGTCATAGACCTCAAAGAAGCTTGTGGTGGAAACACCCGGAGACTTCTCATAAGAGATCGAATCCCACAACGGTTTGTTCAGATTGGAGGTCAGGGTCTGCACGTACTGATCATAGATGATGTTGAATTCCTCCTGCTGCCGTTTCTTCAGGATGACCGCTTTATTGGCATCCGTTTCGTCCCGGTCGAAGGAACTCGTACACATGATGATATGATATCCGTATTCTGTCGAAATGATCTCGCTGACTTCACCGTTGTCGAGATTGAATGCGGCCTCTTCAAAAGCATTCGGCATCACGCCGCGTCCGAAGCTGTATGCGCTTTCGGAATCCTCATTATAGTCTGCGGCAACGATATCAAAATCCGTACCAGCATGGATCTTTGCCAGTGCATCCATGGCCCGGTCCAGCGCTTCGTCTCGCTGCTGCTGTGTAAACTCGATCCTGGTTCCGCTGTTTGTCATCGAATAGGTTTTGATCAGAATACTCTTGACGCTGACTGCACGTGCCTCATCATCGCTGATCTCCGGCTGCACGGCTTCCGTGATCGTATGATAGAGTTTATTGGCAAGCGCGAACTCGTAGTAAAGCTGCCGGATCGTTGCGGTGTTAACATTCATAAGGGATACTTCATCCGCATTCAGCGACTGGAAATAGGTATCCGCCGCCTCCTCCACAAGCGCTTCCTCTTCTTTGGTAAGTGTTAAGTCATAGTTCTTTGCCAGAAGGTTCATGACTTTGATCTGTGCGATACGGGCTAAGATCGTTTCCTTATACGCATCCCCGACCGTATGATCCCCGATCGGTACCGCAAAGATCTGTTCTCCGAAGATCTCGTCATACCGGTTTTCGGAATTCACGAGATAGACCATGATCTCCGGCAGATAGCAGGAGGTTTTCTCGATCCGGAAGACCTCTCCGTCTTTAAAATCCGTTGTCAGGATGATCTCTGTCCTGGCCCTGCCGCAACCCGCAAGAAGGACACAGATCATGCAAAGACAGAGTGCGGCCATGCGCACCGGTAATCTATGAAATTTGTGATCATGCCGCCGTCTTAACAGACGCATTCTTTGTTGCATTCCCGGGATCACCCACTTATATTGAAAGATCAGACTGCAGATTCCGCCGCATCACCAACCGTTGCCTGCTGGATCAGCGTATTCATGATCCGGATCAGTTCAGCTTCCGAAGTGACCATCATGCTCTGCATGCCGCATGCGATCGCACCGTTCACGTTTTCGATCCGGTCATCGAAGAACAGGCACTCTTCGGGGATCAGACCGTACTTTTCAATCAGCTTCCGGTAGATCTTTGCATCCGGTTTGCACACGTGCACCTGATAGGAAATGACACCACCGTCCATATCCTTTAAGAACGGTGCAGACCCCACATGCATTTCAAACAGTTCCTTTCCGTAATTGGACAGGATATAGGTTTTATAGCCGGCTGCACGCAGTTCCTTCAGTTTCTCCCATACCTCTTCTCTCGGGAGCGGCATGAGTTCCGGATGATCCAGGAAAAAGGCGATCGATTTTGCATCCTTCGGGTACTTGTCGGCATACATCTTCCTTGCCTCATCAAGCGTCACTTTTCCGGCGTCAAGGTCATTCCAGATCGGGTCCGCAAAGATCAGTTTCCCGACTCTCTCTCCTTCTTCTTCCGAAAGCCCGCTCACTTCCAAAACATAGTTCCAGCGGTAGCTCAGCAATACTTCCCCGATGTCAAAAATAACGTTCTTCAGCATAATCCTTTTCCTATATGTATTGATTTTATTTCTTTTATTCTTTAATTTGCCCTTGCATCATGGCAGGTAAAATAGATCACCTGATAATCCTTTGCCACATCATTTAGGAATGCAAGCGCCCGTTTCGTCCGTTCTTCGTCCAGATTGACGAACGGGTCATCCAGGACGACAAACGGTTTCTCATCCTGATACATCGCATCGACCAGCGCCATGCGCAGGCAGATGTCGATCAGATCCCTGTTGCCGCTGCTGTAGGCCTCCACATCCCTGGCTTCACCGAATGCACGCTTGGTCATATGGATATTTGCATCCAGCTGGAATTCCGACACCTCTTCGGCACTGAGCCTTCCGAAGTATTTCTTGAAGCCGTCCAAAAGCGGTTTCCTGTATTTTGCACTGAAATTTTGCTTTGCAGTCTTCAGGTAATCCCTTGTCAGTGTCAGCATCTCATAATTATGATGCTTTCTGTCGCGCTCTGCGATCAGGCGGTCCAGTTCCAGACGCATATCCGCCATGTTCTGCAATTCATCCTGATCATCCCCGAGCTGCCTTTCATACATGCGGATGAATTCCTGGGTCTCCCCGATCTCATTTTCGATCTTATCGCGTTCCCTGACCAGTTCTTCCCGTTCTTCTTCCGCAAGTTTCGGGTCCACGTTCATGATGGCCGTCATGTCGTTTGCGTTTTCGAACTTTTTGATATCGCCCCGCTTGCTCTCCACATCCGCGATCTGCGCCGCAAGCAGGGTAATGCGCTGTCTGATCTCGTAGAGAGAGGAGGCAACCGTTTCCGGCTTATACGTAAACTGGTAGTGCCGCAGGAATTCTTCCACGTTGGTTTCGATGATCGCGATGCGGTCGCGGTCCTGCGCGATCCGCCCTTTCATCTCTTCGATATCCGCACTTGCATCCAGTTCCATCTGCTCAAGCAGTTCCTCGTCGATCTCTTCCTCTTCGATATCGCCCTTCTTGATATGGGCGATCATCATGACGATCAGGCCGACCAAAAGGCTTAGGATCCCGGCACCGACGATCCCGGCACCGATCATTAAGCGGGAAAGCACAAACACCGTCACGGCGCCGCCGCCCAAAAGCACGATCGAGATCCCAAG
>JAFYDQ010000058.1 GCA_017544705.1 Lachnospiraceae bacterium
AAAAGAACATGCCTTTTATAAAAATCTCAAGGCCGATCAAGATCAAAAGGATGCCACCGAAAATGCTGGCTTTGCCGGCGATCTTTGTGCCGATCTTTTTGCCGATCATCAGGCCGGCCAGGCATATGATGAAGGTAACCGCGCCGATCAGGAGTGCTGCAAGAACTGCCATCGGCGCATCGTAATCCGCGATCGTAAAGCCGACCGAGAGCGCATCGATCGAGGTGGCGACGCCCTGTACCATCAACGCGCCAAACGCCAGATCGGAAACCGGCACGTCTTCGCTTTTCACGCGGACGCCTTCCAAGATCATTTTCCCGCCGATATAGAGAAGCAGCAACAGGGCGATCCAGGGGATCCATTTTTCAAATTTGTGAAAATGCGTCGCGATCGTGTGGACCAGGATCCATCCGATCAGGGGCATGGCAGCCTGAAAGATGCCAAAAACACCGGCAATGAAGGACATTCGTCCGCCTTTCATTGCCGGTTCATTCAATCCGTTTGCCAGTGACACGGAAAACGCATCCATCGCAAGTCCCACGCCAAGCAAAATACTGTTAACGATAAAGATCCAACTCATATCCGCCTCATCAGAGTTTAAACGCCGTACCCATAAATACAGCCACATGCCTTCCGGTATCATCCGTAATGTTTACCGAAATGACCGTCGTCGTCTTACCGTCTTTGATCACTTCCGCCTTTGCGGTCAGTTTGGAGCCTTTGGCGCCGGAAAGATAATGGATACTGACTTCTGATGCAACGGAAAGGCTGTGGATCTGATTGGCCAGCGCGGCAAAAGCAAGATCGGCGAGTGTAAAGATGGCGCCGCCCATCACGCCGCCGTACGCATTCTTATGATCATCCGTCAGCAGCATGCTGCATGTGCTCGTCTTCTCCGTCAGTTCGTCAATCGTAACACCTGCGTTGGTCGCGAACTTATCATTTTTAAAATGTTCCCTTGCTTCATCGATCGTTGCGAATGATCCCATTTCGGTTCCCTCTTTCTATATGACGCGTTTTTCGGGTGATTTTTACTCTTACAGTGATCATAATTTTACCGCAATTTTGGCGGTTAGAAAAGTTTTTTATTTTTTTTTAATTTTAGCGAAACCTCCGTTCACATTTTACGTTTCTATAAGTGAAGGCGCAAAAAAAGCGCATCGGAAAAATAAGAACACAAAGAACAAAACGGAGGATTTTATTATGAAAAAACAGATCATCGCAACATTACTCGGTATCACCATCTCGGCATCGGCACTGACCGGCTGCGGCTTGTTCGCAGGAAGCAAAGATACGGCACCCGCTGAAAGCCCCGCTTACATCGAACCTTCCTATTCCGAAGGCGGCAGCTATTCCGATGAAGCCTACGCGGATTACGACTACGAAGAAGCACCGGCCTGCGCGGATAACTATTGTGTGGAAGCGACCGCTCCGGAAGAATGCTACGCATATGCGCAGGACATGAAAGAATCTCCCCTCTGCCCTGGGATCTACTACGGATACAATGATCCGCTCCGCGGCGAGACCTACCGGACAAATGAAGAAAACGCGTTTATGAACGCCGTTACCTCTCCGCTCTCGACTTTTGCGGCAGATGTAGACACTGCAAGCTACGCAAACCTGCGCAGAATGATCAACGACGGATACGACCGTTACGATATCCCCAAGGGCGCGATCCGGACAGAGGAACTGATCAACTACTTTCATTATGATTACAAATCTCCCGGAAAGGGTGATATGTTCGCGGTAAACGCTTCGATCATCGACTGCCCGTGGAATGAAGAAACCAAGCTTGTCAATCTCGGGATCAAGGCCAAAGACATCCGGAATACGGAGGACGTTCCTTCCAATATCGTATTCCTGATCGATACATCAGGTTCCATGAACAATTATGATAAGCTTCCCCTGCTCCAGATGGGTTTTGACATGCTCGTTGACGATCTTGACGAAAACGACCGCGTTTCCATCGTGACCTACGCATCCAATTCATCCGTTGTGATCTCAGGCGTTCCGGGCGATAAGCACACAAAGATCAAAAGAGCGATCAACAGCCTGGAAGCTTCCGGTTCCACAAACGGCGGTGAAGGCATCAAAACAGCTTACAAGCTTGCGGAGAAATACTTTATCGAAGGCGGCAACAACCGTGTCATCATGGCAACGGATGGCGACCTGAACGTCGGCATTACGTCAGAAGACGAGCTTGAAGAGCTGATCAGCAGGAAGAAAGAAGGCGGCGTGTTCCTGTCGGTTCTCGGATTCGGCACGGGCAACTACAACGAGGCAACGCTCGAAACCCTCGCAGACAAAGGAAACGGCAACTATTCCTATATCGACTGCCTCCAGGAAGCCAAGAAGGTGCTCATCGACGAGTTTAATTCGACCCTCTTTACGGTTGCCAAGGATGTGAAGTTCCAGAGCGAGTTCAACCCGAAGTACGTGGCAGAATACCGTCAGATCGGTTATGAGAACAGACAGATGGCAGCAAGGGATTTTAACGACGATACAAAGGACGGCGGCGAGATCGGCAGCGGACATGAAGTGACCGTAATGTACGAGATCAGGCTTCGCGACGAAGATGCGGATTCCGAAGAAACAAGCGAGCTGAAGTACCAGAAGGCGAACCTCTCCGACTACGGCAACAACACAGACGAGTGGATGACGCTGGCCCTTCGTTACAAAGAGCCGGATGAGGCCGAGTCGAAGCTTATGACTTTCCCGATCAGCAAAGAATGCTACACCTCGCGTCCGAATTGTGATACACTTTTTGCAGCATATGTTGCAGAGTGCGGCATGATCTTAAACGACAGCGAACATGTTGACGACATGCGGATGAAGGACGTTTCCAGGCAGATCGCAAGGCTCGCACTTAATGACGAATACAAAGAGGAGTTTGCACAGCTCATCAAACAGCTGTAGGAATTTATGCAGGATCACGAGATCGTTGCCCTTTACTGGGACAGAAACGAAGATGCGATAGGGCAGACCAATACCAAATACGGCGCCTATTGCAGGAAGATCGCGATGAACATCGTGGCAAATCATGAGGATTCCGAAGAGTGCGTAAACGATACGTATTTATCGGCCTGGAATTCCATGCCAACGCAGCGGCCTTCTCTCCTTGCTCCGTTCCTGGCAGCGATCATTCGGAACCATGCACTGGACCTTTACAGGAAAAATCATTCTCAAAAGCGCGGGGCCGGCGAAGTACCCCTCGCGCTTGACGAGCTCATCGAAGTGGCGGGGAATTCCACGACCGAAGAGACAGTGGACTTAAAACTTCTCTCCGCACACATCAACGGTTTTCTGGCGGAGCTGGAAGAAACAAACCGCAAGATCTTTGTCAGAAGATACTTCTATGTGGATCCCCTCTCCGCCATCGCCAAGGCATATGGGATGTCCGAATCAGGGGTAAAATCACAGCTCTTCAGGCTACGGCAGAAGCTGAAAGACTATCTCGGAAAGGAGGGATACGAACTGTGAATAACAATGATCTGTTTGATGCCCTCTCCGGGATCGATCCGAAATACATCGATGAAGCCGCCCATGAACTGCATGCATCGGGAAAAGTTGTTGACCTGAATGCAAGACGGCGGATCCGGAAATACATCGCGATCGCACTTCCTTCGGCTGCAGCCGTTCTGCTCTTTGTCGGTGTCGTCATGTCCGGTGTTTTGAATAGCTCCAAGAGCGGCGAATCCATGGCAGAGGCACCGTCGGCGGCAGCAGAAGCACCTGCTGATGCCGCAGCGGAAGCACCGATGGAGGAAGCAGCCGGTGCCATGGAAGAAGCGACAGAACATACATATGATAACGCTGCGGTACAGGAGGCTGCAGAAGCGCCGATGGAAGCTCCTGCACAAACAGAAGCAACGCAAGATCCGGATCAGGAACCGCAACAGGTTAACCGGGAAGAGGACACAAAAGCTGCAGAAGCTACTGAGACGGAAGAGCCCTGGGAGATCAAGGAAGCCAGCTATGACCGCGGCATCCTGATCATCCGTTGTGGCGGCACCATCCCTGCGGATCTTAGCGAGATGACCTACCGCCTGACCAGGCTTGACGTTCCTGCAGACCAGGCCAAAGTCTCCGGCGGAAAGCTCTCAAAGCTGAGCGATAAGATTGAAGTCACGGATAACTGGATCGTACTTGATATGCTGGATCAGGAAGAACTGGAAAGCGGACGTTACCGCATCTCGATCGGCAATCTGTACGCGGAATTCGAAGTGAAATAGAAAAGGTGGCCCAATGGGCCACCTTCTATTCGGCCGGTTTGTCGTTGTCTTCTTTCTCGCTTTCAGCGCTTTTGATATCTTTTCTGATCATGTATACGGCAAATGACAGGATCCCGCCGACCATCACAGCCAGCCAGCTGTGTGAAAAATCATTTGCGAGATATCCCCAGATCAACATGACCACTACGGAAACCATACTGATGAGTGCACAGATCGTTCCTGTTTTAATATTCTTCATGTCATAGTCCTCCTTTTATTTGACCTTGTCCCACCATACGGGGAACACAAGCCCCTGTGTCTGCCCTGCTGCAATTGCTGCCTTGAGCGTCAGAATATAATCCGCATCGCTCATGAACTGGTCAACGTTACATGCCTTGCAGTGCCAGAAGTCGCCGGCCGGATCCATCGGATTCCCGCATTTGGGACAGGTGGCTTCGTTTGCACCGCCAAGTCCGCCGACTACGTTTTCAAGCGCTTCATCATTGAGCTTCTGTTTGTCTGACATAATAGCAACCTCCTTCATACGTTGAGAATGGTCGGATCATGTAACTGGATTATACATTAGATATGATGAAATATGTTGTAAATACGCTATTCGGGCGAATATGATGCTTATTCAGTAACAGTTGTTTGCGCGCATAAAAAGACTGCCTCAAAACGAGACAGTCTTTGTCAAAATAATCGTGCGGATAACAGGACTTGAACCTGCACGGTTGCCCACTGGAACCTAAAGGTGGCTCCGCTCGTATTATAACAGAAGGTTTAACGCTTTGTCACGCTTCCAAAAAGCCTGTAGTTACTGGCCTTCTTACCATTTTCTCTATTCAATTTTCAAATT
>JAFYDQ010000059.1 GCA_017544705.1 Lachnospiraceae bacterium
GCTTTTTGACATAGGGTACTTCGCCAAATTGTTCGCCGCTGTCGTTCAGGGAGCTTGTGACTATTGCAAGTACTTCCGTGTTCATGTCACAGGTTTCGTCGATGTCAAAATGCTCTTTGGAGAATTTGTTGGCGTAGATACAGTTCTTATTGATGTCAAAGAGGATCAGCCCTTCGTTCATATCGTCGACGGCCCTGCCGATCGCAACCGTCATCAGCCTTCTAGGCACAAAGATACTGATCGAGAAATAGATCAGGGTGCCGGCTACCGCATAAAAGACAACCGATGCATCCAAAACGAGAGCCATGGTCATATATGCAACGTTTAAAAATACCACAAAGAGCAGTACCGATAAGATGATAATGTATTTTACCCGGTAGAAGCTGTAACTCCGGACGATGCGGATAATGATGAAGATAAAAGCAAACAGGATCGCGATATAATCGATCGCAAGGTGTGCATAATAGGCGGGATAAAAGCCGGTCTGGAAGAAAACGGTACCGGAAGGCCGGATGTTGGTATAGATATAGAACTGGTGCCCGAAGATAAAATTCGAAAAGATGAAAACGGAATCCAGGGCCATGAGGATTGCCGCGGGTACGGTCAACTTCTTCACGATCGGATCATGTTCCGTGTAAAGCAGGCAGAAACCGCATAGGAAATAGATGATCCAGTCAATGGCGGCAAAATAGATACAGTAGGCAAGTTCGGCCGAGAGCTCATTGAAAGAAAGCGCGATCAGGATGTTGGCAAAGATCGCGATGATTGCAGCACGCATGGCCCGCCCCAGTGCTCTGCCGTAGGACTCTCTAACCGGACGGATCGCATTGAGTGTTAAAATAATATCTATGATGGCGATACAGTCGATGATGACATAGACGATCTTGGTAGTCATGCATTCATTATACTTGAAACATCATAAAAAACAAAGGAGATTGCGAAGTACATATAAATGTGGTACTTTTTTCAGTAAATAATACAGATATTACTTATATATAAATAAAGGAGAACGAACATGAAAAAAGCATTTGGTCTTGCTATGGCAGTATGTCTAACGGCGCTGGCTTTGGCGGGCTGTGGCACACAGGAAAGTCAGGCAAAGGAAGCTCCGGAAGAGAAGGTGGAATTAATTGTTTTTGCGGCAGCATCCATGACGGAGACCCTGACGGAGATCGCCAGGCAATATGAGGCAGTCGCACCGAATGTGACGATCACTTATAATTTTGATTCTTCGGGAACCCTGAAAACACAGATTGAAGAAGGCGCTGACTGTGACGTGTTCATTTCGGCCGCACCCAAGCAGATGAATGCATTGGATGCTTCCAAGGATGCGGACGGCGGTAACGAGAAGGGACTCGACTTTGTTCTGCCCGGTACGAGAGCGGATCTTTTGGAAAACAAAGTCACACTGGCGATACCCGAGGGGAATCCGAAAGACCTGAAATCCTTTGATGATCTTGCAAAGGGCTTAAAGGACGGATCCGTCCTGTTAGCCATGGGAAATGAGGATGTGCCGGTCGGCCAGTACACGCAGAAGATTTTTGCTTACTATGATCTGAATGAAGAAGAGCTGGCCAAAGCAGGTGTGATCACTTACGGCTCCAATGTAAAGGAAGTGACCACACAGGTGAGTGAAGCAACCGTGGATGCCGGTGTCATTTATGCCACGGATGCATTTTCGGCAGGGCTTAGTGTAGTTGATACGGCAACACCCGAAATGTGCGGACAGGTCATTTATCCGGCAGCCGTATTGAACATTACGAAACACGAAGAAGAAGCAAAAGCATTCCTGGAATATCTGAAGACGCCGGAGGCATCCAAGGTATTTGAAGCAGTCGGATTCACGCCGTTATCATAGTCTGTAAATTTCCGAGGTGACACATGGATCTGTATCCACTCTGGAATTCCATACGCATCGCGCTGATCAGTACGGTCATCGTGTTTTTTCTGGGAATCCTGGCGGCGTATTATATTGCCAAAACACCACGCATCATCAAGGGCATTCTGGATGTGATCCTGACACTGCCGCTCGTGCTGCCGCCTACGGTTGTCGGCTATCTTTTGTTGCGCATTTTCGGACCGAGGCGTTTTGTCGGCGCATGGCTTTTTGAGCAGTTTGACCTGAAGGTTCCCATGACCTGGTGGTCTGCGATCTTTGCAACAACCGTCGTGATCTTTCCGCTCATGTACCGGACTGCCAGAGGAGCATTCGAATCGTTTGATGAAACCCTTGCCTATTCCGGCAGATCGATCGGTTTGAGCAATCCGTTCATTTTCTGGCGGATCCGGATGCCGTATTGTAAGCAGGGGATTCTGGCCGGCTGCGTGCTTTCCTTTGCGAGAGCACTTGGCGAATACGGGGCAACCAGCATGATCGCAGGTTATACACCTGGTAAAACCGCCACGATCTCCACGACCGTGTACCAATTGTGGCGCACGAATGACGATGCGCTGGCACTGAAGTGGGTCGGGATCAACCTCATGATCTCATTTATTGTGCTGCTTGCGATCAATCTGCTCGAGAAAAAGGAGGGACGCTTTGTCGCTCGTTCTTGATATTGAAAAACAGTTGGGGAATTTTCACCTGAAGACAGCCGTGAAATGCGGTAATGAGGTGCTCTCTCTACTCGGCGCCTCCGGCTGCGGAAAAAGCATGACACTAAAGTGCATTGCAGGAATTGAGAAGCCTGACAGAGGACGCATCGTTGTGGACGGAAACGTGCTGTTTGATTCGGAACAGGGGATCAACCTGAGTGTGCAGAAGCGGCATGTGGGGATGCTCTTTCAGAATTATGCCCTGTTTCCGAATATGACCGTTGCTACAAACATTCGCATGGGCACCAGACGGGAAGGCGGATGCGACGAAGCCACTCTGCGATCGGTGATGGAGAGATTCGGGCTGCTGGAGGCCGCAGATCTTTATCCGCATCAGATATCGGGCGGGCAACAGCAGAGAACGGCGCTTGCAAGGATCCTGATCAGTAAGCCGGATATCCTGCTTTTGGATGAGCCGTTCTCGGCACTGGATTCCCACCTGCGTTTCCGGATGGAGGAAGAGGTCCGGTCCGTGATCCGCTCTTTCGGGAAAACGGTTGTGCTCGTTTCGCATAACCGGGACGAGGTGTTCAGGCTTTCGGATCAGGTGGCGATCATGCAAGACGGAAAGATTGACAGAATCGGTAAGAAGACGGAAGTGTTCCGTGATCCGCAGACGGTAAACGCCGCGACACTCACAGGCTGCAAAAATATCTCACCGGTAAAGATCCTTGATGCACATCATTTTCTGGCAACGGACTGGGGTCTGACGTTTTGCGTTTCCGCAATACCGGAAGATGCAGGATATGTCGGGATCAGGATGCATTTTATCTGCCCGGGAGAGGGAGAAAACACATTTGCGTGTTCTGTCACGGAGGAAATCGAAAATCCGTTTTCCTATACGGTCATGTTGAAAAAAAGTGACAAAGAACACGTGAGATCCTTTGGTTGGGAACTGGATAAAGAAGCATGGAAGGAATTTCGCAAAAAGGATGTCATCGTGCACATTCCGGAAACCTCCCTGCACTTTCTCAAGAAATAACGTATTACGACAATACATGGCATCAGAGGCAAATCATGAAAAAGATCAAAGTGGAAAAGGCAGTCGGCATGACCTTGTGTCATGATATCACGGCTATGCGCGAAGGATTTAAAGGGGCCGCATTTAAAAGAGGACATGTGATCAATGAAGAGGATATTCCGATGTTACTGGACATTGGAAAACGCTTTGTCTATGTCTGGGAAGAAAATGCGGGAATGATCCATGAAGAGGACGCAGCAAAGAGAATGGCGGCTATGATCAGGTTAAATGATGCCCGTTGCAGCAAGCCAACGGAGGGGAAGGTTGTACTTTCCTCTGACATTCCGGGCCTCTTTCGTGTCAATACGAAACTGCTTCAGAAGATCAACGGGATCGAAGACGTTACGATCACAACACTGCCGGATCACTATCCGGTCAAAAAAGGAACCAAGGTCGCATCCATGCGGATCATCCCGCTCTTAACCAAGGAGGAAAATATCCTCGAAGCGGAAAAACTCTGCAGGAAGGATGCACTTATGCGTATCCTCCCATACCGGCTCAGAAAAGTCGGGGTGATCATTACCGGATCGGAAATATACACAGGCAGGATCGAGGACCGGTTTGAACCGGTTGTGCGCAATAAGATCCTGCAGTATCCCGCGGACATTCTGGGTGTGACGATCTGCGATGATGATATCAAGATGATCTGTTCTGCCGCAAAAGCATTTCTGAAGCAGGGCGCTGATCTGCTGATCTTTGCGGGTGGGATGTCGGTCGATCCCGATGATGTGACACCGGAGGCGATCGCTTCCCTGGGGGCGGATATTATTTCCTACGGGGTTCCCGCACAGCCCGGGAATATGACATTGGTCGCATATTATCAGGGCGCCACGATCCTCGGTGTTCCTGGCGCGGCGATCCAATTGCCGACAACCGTATTTGACGTCCTTCTTCCGCAGGCGTTTACGGAAGAAAAGATTACAAGGGAAGACCTGATCCGTCTTGGCAGCGGCGGACTCTGCCAGCGCTGCAGACGTTGTCATTTCCCAAACTGTACATTCGGAAGATACTAGCATGCAGGATACATTCGGGAGAACAATCACATATCTGCGCCTTTCCGTTACGGATCAATGCAATCTCCGATGCAGGTATTGTATGCCCTGCGGTGTGAATAAACAAACAGGACCGCAGATGCTGACGGATGAAGAAATGATCCAGGCGGTTTCCGTTGCAGCATCTCTTGGTGTTACGAAGGTTCGTGTTACGGGTGGAGAACCCCTGCTTAAAAAAAATATTTGCGCAATCTGTTCGCAGATCGCAAAGATCGAAGGGATCGGGGAAGTGTCCATGACAACCAACGGGATCCTGTTACCGGAGTATGCAAAGGATCTTGTCCTCTCCGGTGTTTCCCGGATCAACATCAGCCTGGATACGCTGGATGAAGACAAATACAGATACATGACGGGAGGAGAACTGAACGATGCCCTGAAGGGAATCGATGCGGCCCTTTCGGCAGGTTTCATACGGGTAAAGATCAACGCGGTTTTGATCGGCGGTTTTAACGACGGAGAGATCCGTGATCTTGCGGGGCTTACAAAAACCTATCCCGTGGATGTCCGTTTTATCGAACTCATGCCGATGCAGTGTTCGGAAAAGTTTGATCCTGGCGCGTACCTTTCCTGTGATGCGGTTATGGAAGCGCTTAAAACAGAACTTGTTCCCGTGGATGATGACGGGGTGGCAAAGCGGTACAGATATGGAGACGGGCAGGGATTTATCGGACTGATCAGACCGGTCACGGATAATTTCTGCAGTGCTTGCAACAGGTTGCGGCTGACTGCGGATGGAAAGATCAAACCCTGTTTACATGACAACCAGGAGATTTCCATCAAAGGGATGGACAGGGAAGAAATGCGGGAGGCATTTATCAAAGCCGCTTCTCTGAAGCCTGAATGGCACGGCCCCCTCTCTCCCTGTTTTATCAGCGGTGCAAAGCGCGGCATGTGCCGGATCGGAGGTTAAGAATGCAGCTTACGCATATCGATGAAAACGGAAACGCCAAGATGGTGGATGTGACGAAGAAGCCGGAATCCCTTCGCAGGGCAACGGCGGAAGGGACCGTCCGGGTTAACGAACAGACCTTCCGGATGATTTCAGAAGGAAAAAGCAAAAAGGGTGATGTGCTTCAGGTTGCACAGATCGCGGGCATCATGGGCGCCAAAAGGACGCCGGATCTGATCCCGCTATGCCACCCGGTTTCCCTTACCGGGATCGATCTGAAATTAACACCTGAGGAAGAAACACTTTCGATCCGCATCAGGGCATCGGCGGTCTGCAGCGGGAAAACAGGTGTGGAAATGGAAGTCTTAACAGCAGTTTCCGTTGCGGCACTTACCGTGTCCGATATGTGCAAGGCTGTGCAGAAGGATATCGTGATCGATGAAATTCACCTGCTTGAAAAAAGCGGGGGTGAGCATGGAGATTATGTATGGGATACAGCGCAGCAGTGATCACCGTCAGTGACAGATGCTTTAACGGGGTGCGGGAAGATGCAAGCGGTCCGGCAGTAGCTAAGTTGCTTACGGAACACGGTTATACGGTTGAAGCGAAGATGGTGGTTCCCGACGAGGCAGGACTGATCAGGGAAGCGTTGCTTAAATGTTCGGATGAAGAACGGATCGATCTTGTCGTCACAACGGGCGGGACCGGTTTTTCACCAAGGGATATCACACCGGAGGTCACAAAGGATGTGATCGAACGCGAGACACCGGGAATTCCGGAATATATGCGCCAAAAGAGTATGGAGATTACCCCGCGGGGCTGTTTGTCCAGATCGGTGGCCGGGATCAGAGGAGAGACACTTATCATTAATCTTCCGGGCAGTCCGAAGGCGGCAACCGAAAATCTATCCGCCGTGATCGATGCGGTCGGTCACGGTCTTGAAATGCTGAAGGGAGAACATGATGGCTGATAAGACAAGCTTACGAAAATTCAGAATGATCCTTATGCCGGTCCTTTTGATCGGCGTCTTATCTTTGTGTCTGGCCGGCTGCAAAAAAGAGAACAGTCAGGACGCGGAACATCTTGATAAGCTCCGTAAGACGATCGAAGATGCAAAATCGCGAAGCCAGGAGAAACCGGAAACAGACGAACCTGTGAAAGCAGACGTTAAGGAAGAGAAACCGGAAGAAGCGGGCAATAAAACGGCTGCGGGTGATTTTGCCAAAGCGTTTACGGACGGTGAAGTTGAAAACAACGGCAGCTATTTCGTTCGTGTCGGCAATAAGGTCTATTATCGCGTATACAATGTACGCGCTCTGGAGCGGACTTCGATCAGCCAGTTTTTCCTGGATGAAAAGGATGCATCATTTCCATCGGAATTGTACTGCTACGATCTTAAGACGGATGAAACGGAAAAGGTCTGTGATGTTGCAGGGCAGGGAAAACTGTATGCGGTCGCGGAAGGATTTTGCTTAAGAAGTCCGGACAGTTTTCAGACACTGCTGATCTACCCGGATGGATCGGATGGCGGGATCTATGGAGAAGGAGCGATCGAGTGCGTTTCGAAAGACGGGCGCTCTGCATGCTTTGCGGTATATCAGGATGGTGTCCGTCCGAAGCATGCATTATACAGAGACGGGGAAGAGGTAAGACTTTTTTCGGAGGAAGGCAGTGACTATCTTGATGTCGAAGGATTTGTCGGAAACGATCTGATCGGCATGAAATACCATGAAGAGGATAACGAATATGCGGTGTTTTCCTGTGATGAAAACGGTAACGATACAGAGCTTGGGATCATTCCGACGCCGGAGGGCTTTGCATATATGACACCGGAGTGGGAACAGTTGACCGGAGATCCGTCCCGCTTTTATTTTATGATCGGATTTTATGAGGGAAGCGGACATTTCCTGCAGTCATGGGAATGCATGGAGGCGGTGGCAAATCAGGCAGGAAGCCTTAAGATCTTTCATGACAGTGCAAACGATACAGCAGTGGCATACGGTGAAGAATATATTGACCGGGTACCCAGAATCTTTCTCTCCGATGCCGGGGCGGGTCTGACACCCTACGCTACAGGTGATGTATTCCTGTCGGAAGTAAGCCATGGCGATCTGCAGTACTGCGACGGGAACGGATATCAGACACTGGAGAAAAACTACAGTCCCGAGAAAGACGAATGGACGCGTTACGACACCTTTCTGCAGGATGCGGCTGTTTTCGGGGATAAGATATTTGTCATTTCTGCGGATGTCAACCGGGATGAGCCGGCAGATGTCGGCTGGAGATGGGCATATGATCTTCACTGGCTGAATTATGATGTCTATACGCCGGGCAGTAAGGATAAGAAAGTGTTAACGATGCTGAATTCCGCCGGTTGGGGAGACGCGGTAACGGACGAGAAGCGGCTTATTGGAACCTGGGACCTCTATTCCTATGAAGTGGAGGGAACGTACGGGACCTCGGAAGATGACGGCGTCTATGAGCAGCTGATCTTTAACGGGGACGGCAGTGCAACTTATATCCATGGCGCAAAGGATGTTTCGTCATCCAGGAAGGAACGCAAACTACATCGTGTACCTGCGGACAGCGAAGACATTCCGGTGTGCTTTGAGACAGAAGACGGAGAGGAGCAGCCGCTGCATTTTGACATCTGGGCGCTCAGTCACGGCCAATTGGACGTGGGCGTTTCTTATACCTATGACGGCGGGATTCCGGGGATGTATCACGGATGGTATTTTAAAGGGGAAGAGTAGCGGGCGGATGTCAGGATTTAATAAAAGACATATTCCCGCATTCTCCGGAATGCTTTTGTGATCATTTCATAGGGAGAAGCCAGGTTGATGCGAAGATGATGGGTGGAACCGAATTCCCGTCCATCCTGCAGCGCCACGCCGTATCGCCAGCATTGATCCAGGATCTCGTCTAATGTTTTTTCGGTCCGTTCCATATATGCGGCGCAGTCGACAAAAAGCATATAGGTGCCTTCGGGTTTTGCGAAGGTCAGTTCCGGCAGCTGATGCTCCAGAAAATCACAGGCAAAATCGACATTTTTTGCAAGAACGGACAACAATTCGTCAAGCCACTCCCGACCTTCTGCCGAATAGGCCCCCATCAGTGCATACATGGAGAGGACATTCATATTATTATAATGAGACACTTCCGTGCGCTTTTCGACCTTTTTTCTCATTTCGTCATTAAAGATGATATGGTAACTGCCAATCAGTCCCGCCAGGTTAAAGGTTTTGGTCGGAGAATAGAGCGCCACGGTATGTTCCCTTGCATAGGGCGAAACGGATTGTGTGGGGATATGACGGTGTTCGGGAAGGATGAGATCGGACCAGATCTCATCGGAGATCACGGGCACGTTGTATTGTTCGAAAAGCTGCATGGCCTGCTCGATCTCCCATTTTTCCCATACTCTTCCACACGGATTATGGGGAGAACAGAAAAGAACGGCGTCGATCCCCTCATCCCGCAGTTTCTCTTCCATATCCTGATAATCCATCCGCCAGTTGCCGACGGAATCTTTGATAAGGGCAGAGGTAACGATCCTGTAACCGGCAGTTTTCAGGGTGCCGATAAACCCGACATAATAGGGACTGTGCAGCAACACCTTGCCGCGTGGCTTGATCAAAGCCTGCAGCGCGGATATCACACCGCCGAGCACGCCGTTTTCATAGCCGATGTGTTCGGCTGATAATCCGGATACACCATGCATTTCCTGCCAGGACAGGATCGCCTGAATGTATTCGGGACGCGGCATGTAATACCCGAACAGTGGATGATCAAGGCGCCTTTTCATGGCTTCGGTCACGGAAGGCGCGGTGGCAAAGTTCATATCAGCAACCCACATCGGGATCACATCATACCCTGTTGTGGGGGCTTTGGGTGCAAAACTGCTCTTTCCGATCTCATCGACTGCCAGGGCATCTTTACCCTTGCGTTGATAAATGGTGGTAAAATCGTATTTCATACCGGTCTCCCCCTTATCTTTTCTTACCGTTATCATACGTCAAATCATCTTGACAAACAATGATTTAAAAAGATAAAATTTTATTAGAATATAGGTATTATACTGTGATATTTTAGGAGGTTCAATATGGCTTGTTTTCTGGTTCCGACTGCAGAGGCAGTTGTTACAACGATCGCGACCAAGGTGATCGAATCCAAAGAGCGCAAAAATCTTAAAGCAGAGGCGGATACGGAATCCCTGCATGTGGAAGCGGATAAACTGCCGTTTTCCAAAAAGATGAAATGGCTCAATAACATGCTCTGGGGCGGCTCCGCGCTGCTTGCGTTCGAGCATGTATGGCACGGGGAAGTGGTTCCGTTCTTCCCGTTCTTAACGGCAGCAGGCGATCCTTCGTCAGCTGCGGAAATGCTGCATGAGATGGCGACGGCCGGCGTGACGATGGCGGTGCTGGTTACGGCTGTCTGGGGCTGCATGGTGGCTGCATCGAACTATTTGGAGAAAAAAGCAGATGAGCAGAAGAAGGAGGGTGCCGTATGACATTACTGGTAACCGTGTTTGCGGCACTGATCACAACGATCATCTGGTATAAGAGTGCGAACCGGAGCGAGATGAAGCTTGGGACACTGTGCCTGATGTTCTGGAGTGCATCCCTGATGTGGCTTGTGGACGCGATCTTTGAATATGCGGAGCTTGGAGCAGAGTTTTTTACACCGGCGGTAGCGGATATGCTGAATGATTTTTATCTGGGTCTTTCGGTTGTGGCATTCGCAATGATCATCTGGCTCGTGATCCTGCTGCTCAAGGATCCGAAGGGCGTTATCAGAGGGATGCTGGTTAAGAAAAATTAGAAAGAATGATCTGAGCGTGACGGTTCCGCTTCTGTTTGCGGAACCGTTTTTTACTTATTATTGAGGGAGCAGAATGGATACGGAAGTCAAAAAGATTCTTAAGGATGTTCAAAACGGGGATTTAAGCATCGATGAAGCGGTCCTGAAACTGAAGATGCAGCCGTTTGAAGACATCGGATTTGCCAAGGTGGATCTTCACAGAGGGATCAGGCAGGGTGTGCCTGAAGTGATCTACGGTGCGGGCAAGACGACGGAGCAGATCCTGTCGATCGTAAAGACCATGCGCGACAACGGACAGGAGCGGATCCTGATCACGCGGATCACGGAAGAGACGGCCGCCGGTATTCGCACTTCCCATCCGATCACTTATGATGCAAACGGACGGATCGGGTATACGGGAAGCATTCCTGAAGCGGACGGTCTCGGGAAGATCGTCGTGGCAACGGGAGGAACGAGCGATATCCCGGTAGCGGAGGAGGCTGCGATCACCGCAGAGTTCCTTTGCAATGAAGTGACAAGGCTTTATGATGTGGGCGTTGCCGGGCTGCACCGCCTGCTTTCCCACAAAGAAGAGATCATGAATGCGAGTGTGATCATTGCGATCGCCGGCATGGAAGGTGCACTGGCCAGTGTGGTCGGCGGCCTTGCAGACTGCCCGGTCATCGCGGTACCGACAAGTGTCGGTTACGGGGCTTCGTACGGCGGATTGTCGGCATTGCTTTCCATGCTGAATTCCTGTGCGAGCGGCGTGTCGGTCGTCAACATTGATAACGGTTTCGGTGCGGGATATCTTGCAAGCATGATCAACCATATGGAGGCCAAAAGATGAAAACGCTTTATATCGACTGCGGAATGGGCGCTGCCGGTGATATGCTTACAGCGGCACTCTTAGAACTGCTTCCTGACCCGGATGTCTTTCTTGTAAAGCTGAACGCACTCGGGATTCCCGGCGTACAGTTTACAAAAGAACGTTCCGTCAAGTGCGGGATCGGCGGCACACATGTCACGGTAACGGTGGATGGTGTAACGGAAGGCGAAACCGGTCATGCGCATCATCACGAACACGAACATCCGCATGAACATGATCATCCTCATGAACACGAACACACCCATGATCATGGTCATACGCATCACCATGGCACGATGCACGAGATCGAACATCTCGTGCACGATCACATGAACCTGCCGGAAAATGTTGCAGGGGATGTGCTTGCGGTATACCGGCTGATCGCGGAAGCGGAAAGCCATGTTCACGGCGTTCCCGTGACCGACATTCATTTTCATGAGGTCGGTACAAAGGATGCGGTTGCGGACATTACCGCGGTCTGCATGCTGATGCGGGAACTGCAGGCGGATGAAGTGGTCGTATCGCCGGTCCATGTCGGATGCGGACAGGTCAAATGCGCACACGGGATTTTGCCCGTACCTGCACCGGCTACGGCATATATCCTGCAGGACGTTCCGATGTACGGCGGTAAGATCGAGGGAGAACTGTGTACCCCGACCGGGGCGGCGCTGCTGAAGCACTTTGCGACACGCTTTGGGGAGATGCCGGTCATGAAAACCGAAAAGATCGGATACGGCATGGGAAAGAAGGATTTTCCGGCAGCCAACTGTGTCCGGGTTATGATCGGGGAAACGGAAGATCAGACGGACATGGTTTACGAACTGTCCTGCAATGTGGATGACATGACGCCGGAAGCCGTCGCGTTTGCCATGGAGCGTCTGTTTGACGGCGGCGCACTGGAAGTCTATACCGTACCGGTCGGGATGAAAAAGTCAAGGCCGGGCATTCTGCTTCGCGTGATGTGTAAGCAGGCAGACAGGGAAAAGATGATCCGGCAGATCTTTCAATACACCACGACGATCGGCATCCGGGAAACCGTGACAAAACGGTATGTTCTTGACCGCAGAGTGGAAACGCTGCAGACGGAATACGGAGAGATCCGGTCCAAGGTTTCGACGGGATATGGCGTGAGGCGGCAGAAGTATGAATATGAGGATCTGGCTGAGATCGCCAGAAAAAAACAGATGAGCCTGAAAGAAGCGGAAAACGAATTATATCATAAGAATACGGATTAGAGAGGACTTATCATGAAATGCATTTCCTGGAATGTTAACGGATTACGGGCGGTTGCAGGCAAGGGCTTTTGGGAATTCTTTGATCAGGCGGATGCGGACCTGTTTGCGCTGCAGGAGATCAAACTCTCCGAGGGACAGTATGAAACGGAAAAGGCAGGCTATCACGTTTACTGGAATTATGCGGAGAAAAAAGGCTATTCCGGAACGGCCGTATTTGCAAAAGCTGAGCCGGAAAACGTAACCTATGGGATCGGCATAGAAGAGCACGACCATGAGGGCAGAGTCATCACCCTGGAATATGACCGCTTTTATTTTGTTACGTGTTATACGCCGAATTCCCAGGACGAACTGAGGAGGCTTGATTACAGGATGCAGTGGGAGGACGCTTTTCGCGCTTATCTTCAGAAGTTGAACGAAAAGAAAGGCGTGATCGTATGCGGCGATCTGAATGTGGCGCATCAGGAGATCGATCTGAAGAATCCCAAATCCAACCGGCACAATGCGGGCTTTACGGATGAGGAACGCGGCAAGATGACGGAACTGCTGAATGCCGGCTTTAAGGATTCGTTCCGCTATCTCTATCCGGATCAGAAAGACATCTATTCCTGGTGGTCCTACCGGTTCCACGCCAGAGAGAAGAATGCCGGATGGCGGATCGATTACTTTCTGGTCTCTGATGATCTGATCCCTGCCCTTAAGGATTCCCTGATCTTAAACGAGGTATACGGATCCGATCACTGTCCCGTGGAATTGCTGATCGACCCCTAGGAGACGGTTGAGAATCCGCGGGAGTTCGGATATACTGTTATCAGCGCGATCTGTTTGCACTTTGGAAAGGAGAAAACATGGAAAAACTGACAAATGACATCTATTACGTTGGAGTGAATGATCACAAGATCGACCTGTTTGAAGGCCAATATGATGTGCCGAACGGAATGGCATACAATTCCTATGCGATCACGGATGAGAAGATCGCGATCATGGATACCGTGGATGCGAACTTCACACATGAGTGGCTGGACAATATCGCATCCGTGCTCGGGGATAAAAGTCCGGATTATCTGGTGGTTCAGCATATGGAGCCGGACCATTCCGCAAATATCGTCAATTTCATGAAGAATTATCCGGGTGCAAAGATCGTCTCTTCCGATAAAGCGTTTGTCATGATGCAGAATTTCTTCGGGACGGATTTTTCCGACCGCAGGATCGTTGTGGGAGAGGGCGACACACTGAAGCTCGGGAAGCATACGCTTTCGTTTGTTGCGGCACCCATGGTGCATTGGCCGGAAGTGCTGATGACCTATGATGACGCAGACAAAGTGCTGTTTTCCGCTGACGGTTTCGGAAAATTCGGTGCGCTGGATGTGGAAGAGGATTGGGCATGTGAAGCAAGACGTTATTATTTCGGGATCGTCGGCAAGTACGGGGTACAGGTTCAGAACGTTCTCAAAAAGGCCGCTGCGCTTGACATCCAAAAGATCTTTCCGCTGCACGGTCCGATGCTCACGGAGAATCTTGGCTATTATCTGAAGCTGTACGAGACCTGGTCTTCCTGGGGTATTGAAAGCGAAGGGATCGTGATCGCCTATACATCCGTATATGGTAACACCAAAAAAGCCGTTACGCTTCTGGCGGATAAGCTGAAAGAAAAAGGCTGTCCGAAGGTGGCCGTGAACGACCTGGCGCGCTGTGATATGGCGGAAGCGGTGGAGGATGCATTCCGTTACGGTAAACTGGTCCTTGCTACCACCACATACAATGCCGATATTTTCCCCTTCATGCGCGAATTCATCACGCATCTTACGGAGAGAGGGTTCCGCGGCAGAACGATCGGCCTCATCGAAAACGGGACCTGGGCACCACAGGCGGCCAAAGTTATGCGGAACATGCTGGAAGGCTGTAAAGATCTGGTATTTACGGATACGACTGTTAAGATCATGTCGGCAATGAATGAAGAAAACAAGAAACAGATCGACGATCTGGCGGACGAACTGTGCAGGGATTATCTGGCCATTTCCGACAAGACGGCGAACAAGAGCGATATGACCGCACTGTTTAAGATCGGTTACGGACTGTATGTTGTGACATCCAATGACGGAAAGCGGGACAACGGCTGCATCGTGAATACGGTCAGTCAGGTCACGAGCTCCCCGAACCGGATCGCGGTCTGCATCAACAAGCAGAACTATACACACCATATCGTACAGCAGTCCGGGATCATGAACATCAACTGTCTTTCCGTGGATGCGCCGTTTACGGTGTTTGAGGACTACGGATTCAGGAGCGGAAGGAATGTGGACAAATTTGAGGGGCAGACAATGCCGCGTTCCGAAAACGGCTTGATCATGCTGTCCAATTACGTCAATGCGGTCATGTCCCTGAAGGTAGAGCAGTATGTGGATCTGGATACGCACGGCATGTTCATCTGTACGGTGACGGAAGCGCGCGTACTGTCCGACCGGGAAACCATGACTTATACTTATTATCAGAACAATGTGAAACCGAAACCGGAAACGGAAGGAAAGAAAGGCTGGGTATGCAAGGTGTGCGGTTATGTCTATGAGGGAGAGGAACTGCCGGAAGACTTCATCTGCCCGCTCTGCAAACACGGCGCCAGTGATTTTGAAAAATTCTAGAAGGAGAAAACAAATGGCTGAGATCAAAGTGACAAAAGACAACTTTCAAACAGAAGTTTTAGAAGCGTCTCTGCCGGTACTGGCAGATTTCTGGGCTGACTGGTGCGGCCCTTGCAAAATGCTCGGTCCCGAGCTTGCGGCCCTTGCCGAAGAACAGGATGGAAAACTCATCGTTGCCAAGATCAATGTGGATGAGGAAGAAGAACTGGCAGCGCAGTTTGGCGTGATGAGCATCCCGACCATGATCCTGTTCAAAGACGGGAAGGAAGCAGGAAAGAAGATCGGCTTTTGCAGGAAGGAAGAAGTTTTACGGTTCGTGGAAGAAGCCTGACGATGAATATTTCCATACCGCGCGTCCTTGATAAGCTGGATGCGTACTTAAGTAAAAATCAATACCGTGCCGCAGATAACCATTTACGGTACTGGCTCA
>JAFYDQ010000007.1 GCA_017544705.1 Lachnospiraceae bacterium
ATTCAAAGATTATTTTCCCAACAAAAACTACAAAGTGACAGAATGACCACTAGAGTTTACAATTTTCGTCACATTTCGCATGATTCGCCACGGATTTGTGTTATACTAATACTAATATTATCGCAATTTTCTGACGATATATATTTTGTGCAGTTTCTGTCAGACTAACTTTTAAGACTAACTTATACAGGAAGAGAGGGCATTTAAATGGGAGAAAAGAAACAAAATAAGGGCGTCGGCGTTGTTTTGATGATGTTGTTTTTTGCACTGGTGCCGCTTGGCATTACCAGTATCATCTTAACGATCATCGGTGTCAGACTGATCGACCAGCACATGGAGGAGCAGACGATCGACACGCTGCGCGTGGCATCCACGAACCTGCGCATCTGGTATGAATGGTTCATTGACGAGGGTCAGGAACCGAGTGCGGATGATCCCTACATTGACTGTCTGAAAGACATGGGCGTGGAACTGACACTTTTCTACGGTGATACCAGATTCTCCACCTCCGTATTAAAGGACGACGGAACCAGAAACATCGGTACCCAGGCAGCGGAGGGCATCTGGGACACGGTTTCCAAGGGCAATGATTTCTACGACAACAGCACCAAGGTTGCCGGCAAAGATTTCTATGTATATTACGAGCCGTTCCATCACGGGACAAACGGCGAGATCATCGGTATGGCATTCGCAGGTATTCCTTCAGCGGAAGTAAATGCGGCCATTGCGAAGACGAGACGAACCTTTATCCTATGCGTTGTCATCGCTTTCCTGATCTGGTCAGGTCTTGCGATCTGGCTGGCACGCAGAGTCGGTAAGTCCTTAACGAAGGCGACCGAAGACCTTGAGGAGATCGCATCCGGTGATCTGAATGCGGCAGATATTGATAACCAGAGTAATGTTACCGAAATTGCCAAATTGATCGCAACGTCACAGTCGATGCACGGAACGCTCCGTAAGACGATCACTGATGTCATAAATTCCGCGGATGACCTGTCTGCGGCAATTGATGAGGTGAACGGCACGATCGCTTCTTCACAGGATTCCACAACACAGATCCAGACGGCGATCGGCGAACTCTCCCAGACTTCCATGACAATGGCAGAGAGCGTACAGAACGTCAACGAACAGGTGATCAACATGGGCAACGAGGTCGGCGATATCGCGGAGAATGTCAAGAAACTGAACGATTCTTCCGCATCCATGAAGCAGGCCAGCGCCAGTGCAAAACAGTCCATCAGCACGATCATGGAAGGCTCGAGAAGAAGTGCCGAGGCGGTTAACGAGATCAACAATCAGGTTACTTCCACAAATGCTTCCATTGAGAAGATCAATGATGCGGTATCCCTGATCTTAGATGTAACAAGCCAGACGAAGCTCCTCTCTCTGAATGCAAGTATTGAGGCTGCAAGAGCAGGTGAATCCGGTAAGGGCTTTGCAGTTGTAGCGGAAGAGATCAAGAAGTTGTCCGAGCAGTCTGAAGAATCCGGTAACACGATCAAGGCGATCGCACAGGATATCATCGCGAAGTCTTCCGAATCCGTACAGCAGGCGGCGAAGATCAGAGAGATCATCAATCAGGAACAGACGGATATGGGTGCGACAGAGGAGATCTTCAACACGCTCATCTCTGAGATTGATGTATCCGTCGGACAGATCGGCGAGATCTCCGAAAGAGTCAATGAATTAGAGGATATCAAGGGCGTCATCGTCAATAACGTATCCGATCTGAGTGCGGTATCCGAAGAAACGGCAGCAAGCTGCGAGACCGTGGAGAGCTCCGTATATCAGGTTGTGGATGCTTTCAGTTCCATTTCCGGCAAGTCGGAAGAGATGGTTGCCTTAAACGCAGGCGTAAACAATGCGGTAGACTTCTTCAAAGTATAAGTTACAAGGGTTCAGACATCGATCCACAAAGGGACTGCAGATGCAGTCCCTTGTTTTTTGCGATCCGATATGAGATAATGCACCCGTTGCGGTCACTGGGGATAAAACGGAGATAACATGCGCAAGGAAGATCTGAAAACAAGAGAAGGCGTCTATGCAAGAACGGTCACGGTCAAGCCGGACATTGCCGATGCGAACGGGACGATGACGGTCTTAGCCGTTGCGGCCAATATGCAGGAAGCGGCGGGAGACCAGTTGATCGATCTTAAGATCGGATTTGACGTTACCAGTTCTCTGAAACTGCTGTGGGTCGTGGTTTGGAGTGAATTTACGTTTATCAGGCTGCCAAAGGTCGGGGAAACGGTGACGTTTTATACCTGGCCCGGCAAGAAGGTACACTGGTTTTATCCCAGACGAGCCTATGTATTTGATGAGAACGGCAACGAACTGATCCACGCGTCTTATCTTTGGATGTTAATGGATGCGGACACAAGAAAAGTCACGGAGGATAAGGGCGTGCTTGGCGTACTGCCGGTCGTTTCAATCGAAGGGGAGTGCAAGATCCCGCCCATGAAGATTCCGTTTCCGGAAGAACTGAAAGAAAGAAGTTCCCGTACGGTCATGGAGGATGAGATCGACAATAACCGGCATCTGAACAACGCACACTATCTGAACTGGATCATGCAGATCGCAGAGGAAGCAGGGTTTGCGACGGATCAGCTGCAGTCGCTCTGGATCAATTACAAAAAGGAGATCTTACCGGGAGATACGGTAAGGATCGCGTATGAAAGATCGGATTCCGAATTATTCGTGTCGGGAGACGGAGACGGAGAGCACCATTTCGTGGCAAAACTCCTTTTTTCACTTGACAAATAGTGTCCGTTTTTAGTAGTATATGTAAGTGGCGCGTAAGGCGTGCCGATCAAAAGGGATCTTAGCTCAGCTGGGAGAGCATCTGCCTTACAAGCAGAGGGTCATAGGTTCGAGCCCTATAGGTCCCACTCTAAGGAGAGTCGCGCATCTGAATCTGACTTCGTCAGATGTGCGCTCCTCGTGCAGACAGGATCTTCCCACTTTGTGGGCCCCTCCTATCAGCATATGGCGAGATGGCTCAATTGGCTAGAGCGTCCGGTTCATACCCGGGAGGTTGAGAGTTCAAGTCTCTCTCTCGCTATCGTGTTTATAACCCCGTATTCGTACGGGGTTTTTGTTTTTTGTGCCATTTGACAGAAACGGGCATAAAACATATAATGTTTTATTATGGTAGCGTAATAAACGCAGGAGGGAAAAATTATGAAAAAGATTATTGCTTTGCTGCTTTCTGTTGCAATGGTTGCAACGCTGTGTGGCTGCGGTTCTTCTGCAGGCGGCGGTAAGAAATGGATCATCGCAACGGATACTGTATTTAAACCGTTCGAGTACACAAACGAGAATAACGAGTTTGTCGGCATCGATGTGGATATTCTGGATGCCATTGCCAAAGACCAGGGATTTGATTATGAATTACAGTCACTCGGCTGGGATGCCGCAGTCGCAGCGATCCAGTCCGGACAGGCTGACGGTATGATCGCAGGTGCGACCATCACGCAGGAGAGAAAAGACAACGGCTGGCAGTTCTCTGACGGCTATTTCGATGCAACACAGACCTTCGTTGTTGCTGCTGATTCCGATATCACAAGCTTTGCGGATCTGACGGGCAAGAACGTTGCCGTTAAGAATGCAACAGCCGGTGCTGATTTTGCAAACTCTTTAAAGGACACTTACGGATTTACCGTTTCCGTATTCGAGGATTCACCGACAATGTACCAGGATGTTATCATGGGGAACTCCGCTGCGTGTGTAGAGGATACACCGATCATGGCTGCATCCATCAAAGAGGGTGACCTGCCGCTCCGTATTCCGGATGGAATGGAATCTGAAGCCGCTCCTTACGGATTTGCGATCATGAATGATAACAGTAAAGAACTTTTGGATATGTTCAATGCCGGGCTTTCCAATATCAGACACAACGGAACCTATCAGGAAATTCTTGATAAGTATTTGAAGTAAGATTAAAAAACTGATATGATAAGGCGTGGTGTTCCACGCCTTTTTCTTTTGTATTCAATTGCGGAGGTAGAACCTATGCTGTCCATTCTGAAATCATACGGCGTCATGCTTGTTCTCGCCATGGGCAAGACCATAGAATTGTGCCTGATCTCTCTGGTATTCGCCATGGTGATCGGCCTGATCTTTGCGCTTTGCAACGTGGCGAAAAATCGAACCCTGAACGTCATCGGAACCGTTTATGTGGATGCGGTCCGCGGCGTGCCGCTGATCGTTCTGGCGTATTTTATCTATTTCGGTGTGCCGGCGGGCATACAGGCTGCGGGTGCGGCAGACTTCAGATTATCGGCCCTGCAGGCAGGCGTCATTGCGCTTTCCATGAACTGCGGTGCCTACATGGCGGAGATCATCCGTGCCGGTATCGAAAGCGTTGACAGAGGACAGATGGAGGCAGCAAGAAGTCTGGGACTGACCTATGGAATGGGCATGCGGCATGTCGTATTACCGCAGGCCATCAAAACGATGATCCCTTCGATCATCAACCAGTTCATCATTACGTTAAAGGATACCTCCATTCTTTCGATCATCGGATTCCCGGAATTGACCAACGTCGGCAAAACGATCATGGGCAATACCTTTAAGAGTCTGGAAACATGGGCGATCGTCGGCGTGATGTACCTGATCGTGATCGTATCGCTTTCTAAAGCGTCCAAACGCGTAGAGAGGAGGCTGAACGTTGGCAGATAAGAAAATCATGGTGAAAGTGGATCACCTGAAAAAGCATTTCGGAAAACTGGAAGTTATCAAAGATCTGAGTGTTGAGATAGAAGAAGGGGAAGTGGTCGTGCTGCTGGGCCCTTCCGGTAGCGGCAAATCCACGTTCTTACGATGTCTGAACCAGCTGGAAACCGTCAGTGGCGGAACGATCGAGATCGACGGAAAAGTCATCACCGACCGGCATGTTGACATCAATAAGGTTCGTGAGAACATCGGGATGGTGTTCCAGCATTTCAACCTGTTCAACAACAAGAATGTGTTGCAGAATATCATGCTCGCACCGGTTGAACTGAAGGTCATGAACAAGGAGGAAGCCAGAAAACGCGCCGACGAACTGCTTGAGCGCGTCGGGCTTACGGATAAGGCCGATGTCTATCCGGCACAGTTATCCGGCGGACAGAAGCAGCGTGTCGCCATTGCAAGGGCACTCGCAATGAATCCGGATATCATGCTGTTTGACGAACCGACCAGTGCACTCGATCCGGAAATGGTCGGGGAAGTGCTTGCGGTCATGAAGGAACTTGCCGCGGACGGCATGACGATGGTCGTCGTGACGCATGAGATCGGATTTGCAAGAGAAGTTGCGGACCGGATCCTGTTTATGGACGGCGGTTATCTTGTGGAAGAGGGTACCCCGGATGAGATCCTGAATCATCCGAAGGAAGCCCGTACGATTGATTTCTTAAATAAGGTGCTTTGATATGAAACGGATTATTACGATCAGCAGGGAATACGGTGCTGCCGGTGGTGAGATCGGCAGAAGACTGGCCAGTGAACTCGGCTTTGAATACTATGACAAATCGATCATTCTCAATGTTGCCAGAGAAGCAAACATTGATGTGGAGCATGCCGACAAGTGGGATGAGGTCGTTCCCGCAAATTTCGGGTTCGCGCAGAGCCTGTTTGATTTTTACAACAGACCGCTTTCCGAAAAACTGTTCCGGGCACAGAGTAAAGTGATCAGGGATCTTGGCGAGAAGGGCAACTGTGTGATCGTCGGCAGAAACGCCAATACGATCTTAAAAGAATATGATCATTCCCTTCATGTCTTCCTGCATGCCAATCTCAAATGGCGTGTTAAGAGAATGCAGGAGAAGGTGGAGGGCACCACCCCGGAGAAGCTTGCCGAGCAGGTGGAATTGATCGACAAGCGGCGCAGAAAATACTGTTCGTATTACACCAATACAGAATTTGGAAGCGCCAAATACTATGATATTTGCTTGGATACGGGCAGGCTCGGGATCGATGCGTGCGTCCGCATCCTTTTGGAAATGGCATGAAATGCGTTACAGTAAAAATGAATTATCAACGACACTGAATATGGCCTGGCCGGCCGTGATCGAGTCTTTTTTTGTAGCCTTCGCCGGATTGATCGACTCCCTGATGGTGAGTTCCATGGGCGCCTATGCGGTTGCGGCGGTAGGGCTTACCACGCAGCCGAAATTTGTCGGGTTTTCCTTTTTCTTCGCGTTGAATGTTGCCGTGTCTGCACTGGTTGCAAGAAGGCGCGGTGAGAATAAGAAAGAGGATGCCAACCGGATCATGCTGACGGCAATCGTCACTGCGGTCGCGATGGCAATCCTGCTTTCCGTGATCTTTGTCAGTACTGCGGATCCGATCATCCGGCTGTGCGGTTCCACGGAGGAGACGCATGAGGCAGCCGTGATCTATTTCCGGATCATCATGGGCGGGATGCTCTTTCCTGCCGTACAGATGGCGATCAACAGTGCGCAGCGCGGCGCAGGATATACCAGGATCACCATGATCACCAACATCACCAGCAATACGGTGAATATCGTCTTCAACTATCTGCTGATCGGCGGACACTGCGGATTTCCGGCGCTGGGGATCCACGGGGCAGCATTCGCAACGGTGCTCGGTACGGTGGTTGCCTGTATCATGAGCCTGATCTCGATCAGCCGGGGTGAACACTTTGTCAGCCTGCGCTATGTATTTCGCGAACGGATCAGGCCGGCGTTTACTTCCCTGAAGCAATTGATCCGGGTCGGTTATTCCGTTTTCTTTGAACAGATCCTGATGCGGACCGGTTTCATGCTGACGGCGATCATGGCAGCGGATCAGGGAACCGCGGCAATGGCGGCACACCAGGTCGGCATGAACATCATGGGTTTGACTTTTTCGTTCGGAGACGGCCTGCAGGCGGCGGCAGTTGCGCTGATCGGCCGGAGTCTGGGCGAGGGAAACGAAGAAGGGGCCAAGCGTTACGGGAGGATCTGTCGGATGTACGGTATGATCATCGCATGTGCGCTTGCCTGTATGTACTTCTTCGGTGCCAGATGGATGATGCAGTTATTCTTTGCGGAACCACATATCGTTGAGATCGGTGTTTCCATTATGCGTGTCATCATCTTTATCGTGTTCTTCCAGGTGATCCAGGTGGTACACATGGGATGCCTGCGTGGCGCCGGAGATACGTTTTACACGGCAGTTGCAACGACCGTTTCCGTTACGATCATTCGCTCCGTGGTATCCTATTTCGCAGGATATCTGCTGGGAATTGGTATCATCGGGATCTGGATCGGTGTTCTGGCAGATCAGATCTCACGGTTTCTGTTCGCGTCGATCCGGTTTGCCCGGGGGAAATGGGTCAAGATCAAGATATAGAACTCAGATAGGAGAATAACCATATGAAAATTTACAATACGCTTAGCGGCCGGAAAGAGGAATTCGTACCGATCGAAGAGGGCAAAGTCAGAATGTACGTGTGCGGGCCTACCGTATACAATCTGATCCATATCGGAAATGCCAGACCCATGATCGTATTTGATACGGTCAGAAGATATATGGAGCATAAGGGCTATCAGGTGAACTACGTTTCCAATTTCACGGACGTGGATGATAAGATCATTAAAAGAGCCCTGGAAGAAGGCGTTGATTCATCGGTCATTTCCGAGCGTTATATCGACGAATGCAAAAAAGACATGCAGATGATGAACGTGAGGCCTGCGACCACGCATCCGAAAGCAACGGAAGAGATCGGCGGGATGATCGACATGATCAAAACGCTGATCGATAAAGGCTATGCTTATGCGGCCGCGGACGGAACCGTGTATTTCAGGACCAGAAAATTCAAGGGTTACGGAAAACTCTCCCATAAGAACATTGATGACCTGCAGGGCGGTATGCGTGCGCTTCTGGTATCCGGCGAGGACCAGAAAGAAGATCCGCTGGATTTCGTTCTGTGGAAGCCTAAAAAAGAAGGCGAACCTTTTTGGGAATCTCCCTGGTGCGATGGAAGACCGGGCTGGCACATCGAATGCTCGGTGATGAGCAAAAAATACCTCGGTGATGAGATCGATATCCATGCGGGCGGAGAGGATCTGGTCTTTCCGCATCATGAAAACGAGATCGCACAATCCGAGGCGGCAAACGGAAAGCAGTTTTCCAGATACTGGATGCACAATGCATTCTTAAACATCGACAATAAGAAAATGAGTAAATCCCTCGGAAACTTTAAGACCGTGCGGGATATTTCCGAGAACTATGACCTGCAGGTACTGCGCTTCTTCATGCTCAGTGCACATTACAGAAGTCCGCTGAATTTCTCGGCCGACTTAATGGAAGCGGCAAAGAATTCTTTGGATAGGATTGTGACCTGCGCGTCAAATCTGAAATACGGGATCGATCATGTCCAGGCTGAAAATGCGACGGAAGCAGAGCAGCAGCTGCTTCAGGAGGCCGAAAAGTTCACGGAGCAGTTCGATGCGGCCATGGATGATGATTTTAATACGGCCGATGCGATCACGGCGATCTTTGATCTGGTCAAATTCATCAACACCAACACGAACGAGGAATCTTCCCGTGCATTCTTAACCGGTCTGCGTGACCAGCTGGTGATGTTATCCGATATCTGCGGCCTGATCGTTGAGAAAGAGGAAGAGTCACTGGATGCACAGGTGGAAGCGCTGATCGAAGAACGTCAGAGCGCGAGAAAGAACAAAGATTTTGCAAGGGCTGATGAGATCCGCGATCAGTTAACACAGATGGGCATCGTTCTGGAAGACACCAGAGAAGGCGTGAAATGGCATCGCCAATAGGATTATGTTAGATTGTATCAATGAAACATTTGGTTTACATAAAGTTGATCTGCGGACCTATTCGCCACTGGCACTTGCCTTTATCGGCGACAGTGTGTTTGCGACGGTCGTAAAGGCAGTGATCATCGAGCGGGGCAATTGTCCGGGCAACAAGCTGCACTATTATTCTGCGCATCTGGTACGTGCCGAGTCGCAGGCTTTGATGTATGACCTGTGGAAGGAATGCATCAGTGAAGAAGAGGCTGTGATCCTGCAGCGCGGACATAATGCGAAAACTGTCAATAAAGCGAAGAACGCGACCGACGCAGATTATCGGAAAGCCACGGCGGTTGAGACGCTGACGGGCTATCTTTTTCTTGCCGGAGAAGAAGAGAGACTGTGTGAACTGATCCGTATGGGGATTGAAGCCGTGTATGCGGCAGACGCGAAAGAAGAGCAATAGCGGAGTGGGATCAATGGAAACAAACGAATTCCGGATCGAAGGGCGCAATGCCGTACTGGAAGCGCTCAGATCCGGCAAAACAATCGATAAACTGTATGTGCTTGACGGTTGTCAGGACGGTCCCGTTCTGACGATCAAAAGGGAAGCCGGCAAACGGGATGTCATCATCAAATATGTTGATAAGGTGCGGCTTGACCAGATGAGCGAGACAGGCCACCATCAGGGTGTGATCGCGATCGGTGCTGCGATCGCCTATGCGGAAGTAAGCGATATTCTGGAAGAGGCTGCAAAAAAGGGAGAGGATCCGTTTATCCTGCTTCTCGATCATGTAGAGGACCCTCACAATCTCGGCGCCATCATCCGGACAGCCAATTTAGCCGGTGCGCACGGGGTCATCATTCCCAAGGACAGAGCCGTGGGGCTGACGGCTGCCGTGATGAGAGCTTCCGCGGGAGCCCTGAACTATACAAAGGTTGCCAGGGTTTCCAATTTAAGCCGTACCATGGAAGAACTGAAGGAAAAGGGAATCTGGTTTGCCTGTGCCGATATGCAGGGAGAGGTCATGTACGACCTGAACCTGACAGGCCCGATCGGACTTGTGATCGGAAATGAAGGGAGCGGCGTGTCCAGACTGGTTAGGGAAAACTGCGACTATGTGGCAAAAATCCCCATGCACGGCGATATCGATTCGCTGAACGCATCCGTTGCGGCAGGTGTTCTGGCCTATGAGATCGTCAGACAGAGGATGATAAAGAAATGAGCAAAGAACTCTATCAAAATTATACCGATGAGGAACTGGTCGCGTTCGTGCATCAGGGCGACCGGGCCGTGGTCGATTTTCTGATGGAAAAATATAAGAACCTTGTTCGCAATCAGGCGCGGGCCATGTATATGCAGGGAGCTGACAAGGATGATCTGATCCAGGAAGGCATGATCGGACTATTTAAGGCGATCCGCGATTACAGTGACCGGCATGATACGCGGTTCAAAACATTTGCAACGCTCTGTATATCCAGGCAGATCTCAACAGCCGTGGAGAATGCAAAACGTAAAAAGCACACGCCCTTAAATTCTTATGTATCTCTGGATGCGCAGGATGAAGACGGGGAATCGATGCGTTATGAAACACTGCTGTCCTTAGCCAGCAGCCCGGAAGAGAAGATCATCGATAAGGAACGCGCGAGCGCTCTGAACGATGCCATACAGCAGGTCTTAAGCCCGATGGAAAAAGAAGTGCTCAAGCTGCTTCTTGAAGGCATGAATTATGTGGAGATCGCACATGCCTTAAGCCGTGAAGAAAAGTCCGTGGACAACGCCCTGCAGCGGATCAAAAAGAAGATCAAAACACAGGTTTTGCCGACCTTCGGAGAAAAATAACATGAAAAGACAAACCATAGAATTGACAACGGATGCGATGTTAGCCGCAATGTGCACGGTACTCGGTATTTTTGCCAGGTTTCTGGATTTCGGGTTTATCAAACTTTCGCTGGAAAGCTTTCCGGTGCTGGTTGCAGCCCTCCTGTTCGGACCGGTGGACGGTGTTGTGGTTGCCCTCGTGGGAACATTCCTTTCCCAGCTGCTCCAGTACGGACTGGATCCTTCCACACCGCTTTGGATCATTCCGTATTGCATCATCGGTCTGATCTGCGGTCTGTATGCGAAAAAATACAAGTATTACAACACGAGCCGGCAGATCTTAATGATCGTTTCCGGAATGGAGATCCTCCTGTTTGCATTAAATACGGTAGCATTGTATTTTTATGCCGAGCTCGTTTCCGTTTTCCATACCGAATGGATCGGGAAATCCGGTTATGCTTACGTGATCAGCGGAATTTTCCCGCGTATCGTTGTCGCTGTCATCAAGGCGGCAGGATTCGGTTTTCTGATGCCCCCGCTGCTTAGGGCACTGCACAGGTTTCGGAACCGGAATAATTGACACAAATAGGGGGACATGATAGAATTACTTCAATGCTGACGTGGCACAGTAGGTAGCGCACCGCATTGGTAGTGCGGAGGTCTCGGGTCCGATTCCCGACGTCAGCACGCAAAGTCCCGTCAAGGGACTTTTTTCAAAATTGGGATTATTGAGGATATGAAATGAATTATCTCATTTCTGCGGATTCCACCTGCGACCTGAGTGCAGAACAGATCCGTGACAACCATATCGGGATCATGCCGCTGCATATTGAGCTGGGCGGAAAAGAATACCTGGACGGTGTCGATGTAGCGCCGGATGATATTTTTGCCTATGTGGATGGCGGCGGTGATCTTGCGGCAACAGCTGCGGTCAACCCGGAAGAATATGCGGACTGTTTTGAACAGTGGGCAAAAGAATATGATTTTGTCATTCATATCACGATCTCTGCCGATTTTTCCTCCTGCTTTCAGAATGCATGCATTGCAACGGAGGATCTTGACAACGTTTATGTTGTAGATTCCAGGAACCTGTCCACGGGACACGGTCTTGTTGTTTTGGAAGCCTGCAGGATGGCGAAGGAAGGTCTTGCACCGGATCAGATCGTTTCGCAGCTTAACGAACTGACCGGCCGTGTGGAAGCAAGCTTCATCCTGGAGCATCTCTCTTACCTGCGAAAGGGCGGCAGGTGTTCCTCCATTGCGGCACTTGGTGCCAATATGCTGAAACTTCGTCCGTGCATTGAAGTGCGCGACGGGAAAATGGGTGTCGGAAAGAAATACCGCGGGAACTTTGAAAAATGCCTGCGCGCCTATATTCAGGATCAAATAAAAGACAGAACCGATCTGGAACTTACCAGGATCTTTATCACGCATACCAGACTGCCGGAGCAGACCATCGAAGTCGCACAGGAGACCGTCCGTGATCTGCAGGCATTTACGGAAGTCTGTGAGACACTTGCAAGCTGCACGGTCAGCACCCATTGCGGACCCGGCACCATCGGAGTCCTGTTCATACGAAAAGGAGGCAATCCATGAAGTACAACCTCAATGTTGACGAGAATACTGCCCTGGAGCTGTTCCGCTCACAGGTGATGACAGGCAAGGCGGATATTTTGACCAATGTGCAATGGCAGATCCGGGAGGCACAGGCCGAATCCGAGGAAGCGGATCTTGCGAGAACTCCTTTTTTGCGTACGCTGATCGAACTGCTCGGGCGTTTTGAGAAGAAGATTGACAAAACGCCGCTTTTTGAGGCACCTGACAAGTGGTGGGCTTATTCCTTCGAGATTGCCAGCACGGCGATCACACTGAATCTGGAGCATTATACTTCCGTTGTTTTCAATGCGGAGAGAGAAATAGAAGATTCCGAAGTGGATGCGACGCTGCCGCTTCTGTCCGTTAAGGCAGAGATGCTGACGGTGGATGATTTTGCCGTGCGCAACCATGTGCTGCCTGTAACGGTCAGACAGTGGATCAGACGCGGCAAACTGCGTACGGCCGTCAAAGCCGGTGCGGAATGGAGGATTCCGGAGCTTACCGAGATCCCTGTCAGAGGGTATCGCCCCGCCAGATATGAATGGGATGCAAACCTTGCGGGATTACCCGAGGAATTCGCATATATCAATCAATACCGTTCGGCAGAATTTTCACAGGATCCGGCCGATAAGAATCTGTTTCATATTGATTTTTCCGACGGGGAAAAGGACATGCGTGTCAACTGCAACACGAAGGGAAGAGAGCAGCTGGAACTGATGCTGATCGCGAATCCCATGGTGACCTATGTTTCCGATTCCTTCGGAATCTTTGCCTGATTTTTTCCGAACGCCTATGAAGAAATTTGATATCGCCCAAATCAAAGACCCCGCATTCTTTGCGGAGAATAAGATCGAAGCGCACAGCGCGCACAAATACTACCGGAATGAGCAGGAATTAAAATGCGGAAATTCCGGTTTTTGCATGTCTTTAAACGGATTCTGGAAGTTTCACTATGCACCGAATTTAAAAGCGGCACCGGAAGGGTTTGAGAAGCCCGGTTATGATATCAGTGCTTTTCGCGATATCCGTGTTCCGGCGCATATCCAGATGGAAGGTTACGGGCATCCGGCCTATGTGAATATACAGTGGCCGTGGGACGGACATGCCGAGATCAAACCGGGTGAATTGCCGGATGAGTGGAATCCGGTTGGAAGTTATGTAAACTTCTTTACACTGCCGGAATCCTTTGACAGATCCCGTGTTTATATTTCTTTCCAGGGCGTGGAGAGTGCGTTCGCGCTTTGGTGCAACGGGAAGTATGTCGGCTATGCGACCGACAGTTTTACGCCTTCTGATTTTGACTTAAGTCCTTTCGTTCAGAAGGGGGAGAACAAACTGGCCGTGCAGGTTTACCGGTTCAGTGCCGGAAGCTGGTGCGAGGATCAGGATTTCTTCCGCTTTTCCGGGATATTCAGGGATGTCTTTTTATATACGACACCGAAGGTGCATGTATTTGATCTGAAGGTTGAGACAAGGCTGTCCGAAGATCTTACCGATGCGACCCTGATCGCAAAGCTTCGTATGACCGGGCGGGCAGGGGCGAGAGTTGCCCTTTATGCACCCGCGGCAGGGAAGCGCGGTGAAGTGGTCTATGCCAGTCAGACCAAAACGGATCTGAATACCGAAATATCCGTTCCGGTTGAGAACGTCAGACTCTGGTCTGCGGAGGATCCGGCACTTTACACGCTGTTGATCGAGATCCTTGCGGACAACGGGGATCTTATGGAGATCATCGAGCAGAAGGTCGGGTTCAGACGTTTTGAGATCGTCTCCGGCATCATGCGCCTAAATGGCAAACGGATCGTTTTCAAGGGCGTCAACAGACATGAGTTCACGTCAACAAAGGGAAGAGTACCTGATAAAGAGGCACTGATCACTGATCTGATCACCATGAAGCAGAATAACATCAATGCGATCCGGACTTCCCACTATCCGAATGATGAAATGCTCTATGATCTGTGTGATGAATACGGACTCTATCTGATCGCGGAAAACAACCTGGAAACACACGGTTCCTGGGATGCCTATGAGCGGGGACAACTTCCGATCGAAGATGTGATCCCAGGCAATCGCAAGGAATGGGAGCCGATGCTGCTTGACCGCGTGAAGTCCTGCTATGAGCGCGATAAAAATCACCCGTCCGTGTTAATCTGGTCGCTCGGCAATGAAGCGTTCGGCGGCAGCGTTTTGTATGAGATGGCGCAGCTGTTCCGCAAGCTGGATCCGACACGTCCCGTGCATTACGAAGGCATCTTCCACGACAGACGATTTGAAGACACGACGGATATCGAGAGCCGGATGTATCTGCCGGTTCCCGAACTGAAAGAATGGCTTAAGGACCACCGCGAAAAACCGCTGATCAGCTGCGAATACATGCATGCGATGGGGAATTCCTGCGGGGCCATGGATGAATATCGGCGTCTTACCGAAGAAGACGAGCTCTATCAGGGCGGATTCATCTGGGACTATATCGATCAGTCCATCACGAAGAAGGACCGTTACGGGAAAGAATTTCAGGCGTACGGGGGTGATTTTGACGAACATCCCAATGACGGGAATTTCTCCGGAAACGGGATCGTCTACGGAAGAAATCGTAAGCCGTCACCGAAGATGCAGACGGTCAAATACAATTACCAGAATCTGTTTGT
Source organism: Lachnospiraceae bacterium (assembly GCA_017544705.1). Taxonomy (GTDB): domain Bacteria; phylum Bacillota; class Clostridia; order Lachnospirales; family Lachnospiraceae; genus UBA2868. Next base: position 14,811 of record JAFYDQ010000007.1, read on the forward strand.
GACTTTTACGGATGATACGTTTACCGTGATCAACCGGCAGTTGTTTACCGACAGCAGTGCATTTACATGCCTTGTTACGCTTGAAAAAGAAGGGCATCCCATCGCAGAGGAACTTGTGCAGACTGCTGTAAAACCGCTGTGGGAGGAGACTTACCGGCTCCCGTTTGAAATGCCCAAAGACCCCGGAGAATATGCACTGACGGTTTCTTTCAGACTGCGGGAGGATACAGTCTATGCGTGTGCAGGCCATGAGGTGGCATTCGGGCAGAAGGTGTTTACGGTTGAGCCTACTGATGGGACCGGGGCTGTGGGAGCAACAAATGGGCAGGATCCCGAACGGAAAGCAGCCATGCGTGTGGTGCACGGATTCAATAATCTCGGGGTGTTCGGGGAGCATTTCGAAGTACAGTTTTCGTATCTTGCCGGCGGGCTGGTGTCTTATCGCATCGGCGGTGTGGAACTGCTTAAGGAACCGGTCAGGCCGAATTTCTGGCGGGCGCCTACCGATAATGACAGAGGAAACGCGATGCCGTACCGCTATGCACAGTGGAAGATCGCGAGCATGTATGTATCGAATCTTTTCAGAGACCGGTACGGGGAAGAAGAAAATCAATATACAATTCCCGAGATTCTGGAGGATTCTTCGAAAGCGGTCACGATCCGTTTTACATACCGGATGCCGACAACGCCTGAGAGCAACTGCAGCCTGACATACCGGGTGATCCCAACGGGCGAGATCACTGTGACGCTTTCTTATGATCCGGTCCCGGAACTCGGTGACATGCCGGAATTCGGTGTGATCATGAAAACGGATGCAGACTTTAACCGCATCAACTGGTACGGGTACGGTCCTGAAGAGACGTATGCGGACCGCATGAGCGGGGCAAGGCTTGGCATCTTTTCACAGGATGTTACGGACCTGCCGGAATACCTGGTTCCGCAGGAGTGTAATAACCATGCGGGTGTACGGAATGCTTCGGTGGTTGATGCGCGGGGACGCGGCCTGTATATCTTTGGAGATAATCTGAACGTATCGGCGCTGCCGTATTCAGTACACGAAC
>JAFYDQ010000060.1 GCA_017544705.1 Lachnospiraceae bacterium
TGAATGGATCGGTTCTTTTATGTTCGGGTTCTTCGGAATGGTATCCTATGTTGTTCCCATCGCTCTGTTTTTTGCAGTCGCTTTCTTTTTATCCAATCGCGGTAAAAGTGTCGCCTGGGTCAAAGTCGTATCAGCGATCGTTTTTGTGATCATCCTGTGCTGTTTTGCATCTCTTGCTTTCTTAAAGAAAGAGGTGATCTTGCAGCTTGGGCTGACGCAGTTTTATTCGTACTGTCAGACCGATCACTTATCCGGCGGCCTGTTGGGCTGTCTCTTTTCATGGATCTTCCTGAAATCCATCGGATCGGCAGCAACTTGGGTATTGCTGATCGTGCTGATGATCATTTCCGTTGTCCTGATCACGGAAAAATCATTTTTTAAAGGTGTTAAGAAAGGCAGCGAATCGATCTATCATTCCGCAAAGGATGACATGCAAAGAAGAAGGGAACGCAGGATTGAAAAAGCGGAACAGTTAAGACAGTATGAAGCGTATCAGATGGAGGCTTCCAATAGCGGGAAGGTTCTCAGGACCGATAAAAAGGTATCCGGCGTTATGGTGGACACCACGCTTCGCGCCGAAAAACAGGAAAGTGATGATATCCGTGAGATCACGGACTCCAAAAAGGATGACGAAAACCGTTCCGATTATTACGCCCTGAAAAACGATCATTCCATTAATATCAGGGAAAATGATGATTTTGTGGATGATTACGTGGATGATGTCATTCCGCAAAAATCCGGCAAAAAGAAAAAGGGCACGGATAAAACAAAACAGACGGCCGATGAGGAAATCGTGATAAATAAAGAGAGCGTCAATCCAGACGGATATCGTTTTCCGCCGATCAATATCCTTGAAAAGGGGAAAAAGACAACCGGAGATTCTGCCGCTCACTTAAATCAGACTGCCGCCAAATTAGAGGAAACCCTGCTGAACTTCGGTGTAAAGGCAACCGTAACGGATATCAGCCAGGGACCTACGGTCACGCGATATGAATTGGAACCGGATGCCGGAGTAAAAGTCAGTAAGATCGTCGGACTTTCAGACGATATCAAGCTGCGGATGGCAGCTACGGATATCCGGATCGAAGCACCGATCCCCGGAAAAGCCGCGGTCGGTATCGAGATTCCGAATGCGAATAATGCAACGGTCATGTTTCGTGATTTGATCGAGACGGAAACATTTCAGAAAGCATCTTCCAAGATCAGTTTCGCGGTCGGAAAAGATCTTGGCGGGGATGTGGTCGTTGCGGATATCGCTAAGATGCCGCATATGCTGATCGCAGGGGCGACGGGATCCGGTAAATCCGTCTGTATCAACACACTGATCATGAGCATCCTGTATAAAGCAAGACCGGATGAAGTCAAACTGATCATGATCGACCCGAAGGTTGTGGAATTAAGCGTTTATAACGGAATCCCGCATCTGATGATCCCGGTCGTGACCGATCCGAAGAAAGCGGCAGCCGCCCTGCAATGGGGTGTCAATGAGATGACGGATCGATACAATAAATTCGCAGATCTTGGCGTGCGGGACTTAAGCGGCTATAACCGTAAGGTTGAGACACTGACCGGAAAAGATGCTTCCGAAGAAGACCGTGAAAAATATGCCAAGATGCCGCAGATCGTCATCATTGTTGATGAACTTGCGGACCTGATGATGGTGGCACCCGGTGATGTGGAAGACTCCATCTGCCGTCTGGCACAGCTGGCAAGAGCAGCGGGCATCCATTTGATCATTGCCACGCAGAGACCGTCGGTTGATGTCATTACCGGCCTGATCAAAGCGAATATGCCAAGCAGGGTAGCTTTCAGCGTTTCTTCGGGTGTTGACAGCAGAACGATCCTCGATATGAACGGCGCGGAAAAACTGCTCGGAAAAGGAGATATGCTGTTTTATCCGCAGGGATATCCGAAGCCATCCCGCATCCAGGGAGCATATATATCCGATTCCGAAGTCCAGTCGGTTGTTGACTTTTTGATCAAAAACTCCAAAGGAGCGTCCTATAATGCCGATATGGAGGAAAAAATCAAGTCACAGATGAGTGCGCCTACCCTGTCTGATGCGTCTGACGGAGAAGAACGGGATGAATTATACGCGGAAGCCGGTAAATTCATCATTGAAAATGACAAAGCTTCGATCGGTAACCTGCAAAGAAGATTCAAGATCGGATTTAACAGGGCTGCCAGGATCATGGACCAGCTTGCGGATGATGAAGTGGTAAGCAAGAGCGAAGGAACAAAAGCTAGACAGGTATTGATGAGCATGGAGCAGTTCATGCAGTTTCTTGATAACGAAACCTGATGATGGAGTAAAGTATGATCTGTCCGAAATGTGGAAATGAAATAGCAGAAGGACATTTGTACTGCGAAGTCTGCGGCGAGGAAATCCAGATTGTTCCGGATTTTGATCTGCAGGTGGAAGAAAGCATCAATGTTACCTTAACAAGCGTTGCGGGAGAGGTCAAAATTGATGCGGATGTCGGCAGTGTCACGAAAGAGATCCCGACGGAAAAGGTTGTTGAGATGATCGAAACAACCTCACCTGTTAAAAAACCGGAAAGCAACGTCCAAAGAAAGAAAAAAAGCCCGACCGGCAGTATCAATATAAGAATGCTATGGCCCTTTATCGCGGGAGGGCTTTGTTTGATTACGGCCCTTGTTTTTGTGATCGTACACTTCAGCGGATCTTCCGCAAAGACGCCGGAGGATGCATATGAAGAAGCCATGCAGTTTTATCAGGCAGGAAATTATACGGATGCCGTTGAAGTCCTTCGCACGTTAAATGCCGGTGCAGGCAGGACAAATGAGAGTGTTCTGCTGCTGGCGGACTGTTATTTTTCCCAGATGAAATATGATGAATGCAGGCAGCTTCTCATTCAGGAACTGGTAAAGGATCCTGACAACACCGAATTGCTGAATCATCTGATGGAATGCTATATCGCGCAGGATGATAAAGAAGAGATCAGCAAACTTCTGTCCAACACGGATAATACGGAAATCCTCGAAAAATACGATGAATATATTGCACCGCCGCCGTTGTTTTCTCTTGAATCCGGTACTTATACGGATGATGAACAGCTTTCCCTGATCGCGGAAAAAGAAGGTGAGATTCACTATACGCTGGACGGATCCAGTCCCGGTAAGGACTCCATGCTCTATGTACAGCCGTTTATCTTTGATGTCGGCGAACACAACGTTCAGGCAGTTTTTGTAAACGAAAAAGGCATGGTAAGTGAGCCGGTCTCAAACACTTACGTAATCGAGAAAAAGATGCTGGATGATCCGGTACTCCTTACGGAAGGCGGGAAGTATTCCGATCCGGAACTGATCCGGCTTGAAAAGCCGACGGGTGCAGTCATCTATTATACGGATGATCAGACGGAACCGACGGTAGAATCCAATGTGTATAACCAGCCGATCCCAATGCCGATCCGTGATAAAACATATCGTTTTATCGTCATTGACGGTGACGGACTGACTTCTCAGATCATAGAAGCAACGTATTCCCTGCAGATGGCCACATTGATCGATGTGACAATGGCGGAAAATGCAGTCCAGTTATGCCTGACGATCGGGGGAAAGGGCGTAAAGCAGTCCGAATACAAGTGTTCATCCGCATACCGTGTGAATGACAGGAATTATTATCTGGTAGAAGAGTATTCCCTGCAAACGTCCGAAAAAGTCAAAACAGGCAGGGTTTACGCGGTTGATGTTCTGACCGGTGAATTATACAAGGTGGATATGTCTTCCGCGGAAGGGGATTATCAGCTTACCCCGTTTTAGGATGCAGATATCCATAGACAATTCAAACACAGTGAATTATAGTAGTATTGTTGTTTTTAGTATCAGGTGTCGGAGGGAAAAATATGTTTCAGATCTTAAAGGCAGATTGTCTGGCAGAAAATATCTATCAGATGGTCGTTTTGGCGCCGCGGGTGGCAAAATCCTGTCAACCCGGACAATTTGTGATCGTCAAAACGGATGAAACCGGGGAGCGGATCCCGCTTACCATTTGTGATTATGACCGGAATGAGGGAACCATAACCATCGTATTCCAGACGGTTGGTGCTTCCACAAAGAAAATGGCCAACCTGAAAGCAGGGGATGCATTCCGTGATTTTACCGGTCCTCTGGGACGCGCTTCGGAATTTGTTGAAGAGGATATTGATGCCCTGAAACAGAAAAAATTCCTGTTTGTTGCCGGCGGTGTCGGCACTGCACCCGTATATCCGCAGGTAAAATGGCTGCATGAACACGGGATCGATGCCGATGTGATCGTCGGGGCCAAAACAAAAGACCTGCTGATCCTGGAAGAGGAAATGCGCTCCGTTGCCGGTAACCTTTATATCACAACGGATGACGGTTCTTATGTCCGTAAAGGAATGGTAACGGATGTGATCAAAGATCTTTATCAAAACGAAGGGAAAAAATATGATACCTGTGTTGCGATCGGTCCGATGATCATGATGAAATTCGTTTGTCTTTTAACAAAGGAACTGAACCTTAAGACGATCGTATCGCTCAATCCGATCATGGTTGACGGGACGGGCATGTGCGGTGCATGCAGAGTGATCGTCGGGTCGGAAGTAAAGTTTGCCTGTGTTGACGGGCCTGAATTTGACGGTCATCTGGTTGATTTTGATCAGGCGATGAAACGTCAGCAGCTGTACAAATCCCAGGAAGGACGTGCCATGCTCGCACTCAGTGAGGGAGAGACGCACCATGGCGGATGCGGTAATTGCGGAGGTGATCGTTAATGGATATGATGAAAAAAACACCTGTAAGAGAACAGGATCCCAAGATCAGGGCAACCAATTTTGATGAGGTCTGCCTCGGATACAATGAAGAAGAAGCATTGACGGAAGCCTCCAGATGTTTAAACTGCAAGAATCCGCAGTGTGTGCAGGGTTGTCCTGTTGCCATTGATATCCCGGCCTTCATCAGTGAAGTGAAAGCAAATGATTTTAAGGCGGCATCAGAGATCATCGGAAAATCCAGTGCGCTTCCGGCGGTATGCGGACGTGTATGCCCGCAGGAAAACCAGTGTGAAGGGAAATGCATCCGCGGAATCAAAGGAGAAGCGGTTTCCATCGGAAAACTCGAACGTTTTGTTGCTGACTGGGCAAGAGAAAACAATATCAAACCCACGCCGGCAGCCGCGTTGAACGGACATAAGGTCGCCGTGATCGGCAGCGGCCCTTCCGGGCTGACCTGTGCAGGCGATCTTGCAAGGCTTGGTTACAGTGTTACGATCTTTGAAGCATTACACGAACCGGGCGGTGTTCTGGTGTATGGCATCCCGGAATTCCGTTTACCCAAACAGAAAGTCGTCGCTGCAGAAATCGAGAATCTGAAAGCACTCGGCGTTACCATCGAGACAAATGTTGTGATCGGAAAATCCGTTACGATCGATGAACTGCTGAATGAAGAAGGATATGAAGCCGTCTTTATCGGATCCGGCGCCGGTCTTCCGAAATTCATGGGGATACCGGGGGAGACAGCTAACGGTGTATACTCGGCCAATGAATACCTGACCAGAAGCAATCTGATGAAGGCATTTGATGACCAATACGATACGCCGATCAATCCGGGGAAAAAGGTTGCTGTTGTCGGCGGTGGTAATGTTGCAATGGATGCCGCAAGAACAGCCCTAAGACTTGGTGCCGATGTCAGTATCGTATACAGAAGGAGCGAAGAAGAACTTCCCGCAAGAGTGGAAGAAGTTCATCATGCCAAGGAAGAAGGCGTTGTATTTGAACTGTTAACAAATCCCGTTGAAATCCTTGTCGATGAAAACGGTTGGGTGAGCGGTATGAAATGCATCCGCATGGAACTCGGTGAGCCGGATGCATCAGGACGACGCAGACCGGTAGAAATTCCCGGTTCTGAATTTGTCATGGAACTCGATACTGTGATCATGTCACTCGGTACATCTCCCAATCCGCTGATCTCGTCCACAACAAAAGGCCTTGAGATCAATAAACGGCAGGGGATCGTGATCACCGAAGAAACCGGTGCAACCTCCAAAGAAGGTGTTTATGCAGGCGGAGATGCCGTTACGGGAGCTGCCACAGTCATTTTGGCTATGGGTGCAGGAAAGTCTGCGGCCAAAGGAATCGATGAATATTTGCGTGCAAAATAACGGAGGTTACAATGCCCTGGTGTCCGAATTGTAAATACGAGTATAAAGACGGGATCAAAATCTGTGCGGATTGCGGTGCCACGCTTGTCTCTTCGCTTGATGAGATTTATGCAATGGAAGAAGAAACCAAACGGGAAGAGATGGAAGCTTATGCGATCAAGCAGCAGAAACTGCAGGATATGATCATGGAGCAGGCGGAAGAGATCGATATGATCAATGATGAAGTCAAAGAGATCGCTTCCTTCAGAAAAGCCAAAGATAAAGCAGCGGATTACAGATCTTCCGCATATGCACTGACCATTGTCGGAGGGCTAGGGCTGATCGCCGTGATCCTGTATCTTTCCGGTGTGATCAACATTTCACTTTCCGATAATATCAGGATCATTTCGGTAGTGACGTTATCCGTGATGTTCCTCTTTTTCATTTTTATGGGGATCAGGTCTTTTCTTGACGCAAAGAAATGCGATGCCATATCGGGGGCGGAATAATCTGCCGAAGATGATGCCATAAACTGGTTTCTTACGGCGTATGACGTGGCCGGCATTGATGCGGCCTGTCATCTGACCGATACGGATATGGAAGAGGAAATGAAATATTTTGCCAGAAACGAATTCATGAAACAGGTTTTAAAAAAACGTTTCCCCGAGTTGTCCGTCGCACATCTAGAGAATCTGCTGGAGAATCTGTACACGCAAATATATGAACGTTGAGATCCTGTGTGTCGGCAAACTGAAGGAATCCTATCTGCAAGACGCCGTTACCGAATATAAAAAGCGTCTTTCCAAGTATTGTCATATCAATATTCTGGAAGTTGCAGATGAGAAAACCATCGACAAACAAAGTGAAGCGCAGGATGAGATCGTACGTAACAGGGAAGGAGAACGTCTGATCCGGCTGATGCGTGAACAGGCATACGTGATCACTTTGGAGATCAGCGGAAAAATGATGGATTCCTTTGAATTTGCGAAAACCATGGAAGAACTGGCAGTCCGATCCGTTTCCGACATCCAGTTTGTGATCGGCGGATCGCTCGGGCTTTCAAAAGCTGTTATGAGCAGGGCCGATCTTGCACTGAGTTTTTCAAAAATGACATTCCCGCATCAATTGATGCGGGTCATTCTATTAGAACAGATCTATCGCGGATACAGGATCATCAATCATGAACCGTATCATAAGTAGAAATTTTGAAGGAGGGCTTTTATATGCTGATGGTTGACTTGATCAAGAAAAAGCGTGACGGCGGGAAACTGTCTGAAGAAGAGATCCGATACATGATCAACGGGTATACAAACGGTGAGATCCCGGATTATCAGATGTCAGCCATGCTGATGGCCATCCTTTTCCGGCAAATGGATGTGACGGAAACCGTTCAATTAACCCTTGCCATGATGAACAGCGGCGATGTTTTGGACCTTTCCATGATTGATGGGATCAAAGTGGATAAACATTCAACCGGCGGTGTCGGTGACAAGACCAGTCTTGTACTGACTCCCATGGTTGCTTCTCTCGGCGTCCCGGTTGCCAAAATGAGCGGCAGAGGGCTCGGACATACCGGCGGAACGATCGATAAACTGGAAAGCTTTCAAGGTTTTCATACGGATATTACAAACGAGCAGTTTCTGCAGAATATTTCCAGGATCGGTATTTCCATTATGGGGCAGACAGCCAATCTTGCACCTGCGGACAAAAAACTGTATGCGCTTCGGGATGTGACGGGAACCGTAGACAATATGTCCCTGATCGTCAGTTCCATCATGAGTAAAAAACTGGCTGCCGGCGCTGATGCGATCGTCCTGGATGTCAAATGCGGTAACGGCGCTTTTATGAAGACGGAAGCGGATGCAACAGAACTGGCAAAAAGCATGGTGGATATCGGCAAACGTTCCGGACGCAATATGGTTGCCGTTATTTCCGATATGGATCAACCGCTCGGCAATGCCGTGGGCAATGCACTGGAGGTCAAAGAAGCGATCGAGACACTAAACGGACAAGGTCCAAAAGATCTTCGGGAACTTTGCCTGACACTGGGTACGCAAATGGTCATGCTCGCAGGGAAAGCGGACTCCGAAAATGAAGCCCGTAAGCGCCTTTCCCAGGTACTTGATGACGGTACGGCGCTTTCCAAATTCGCTGACTTTATCGAAGCACAGGGAGGATCCCGTGAACAGGTTTATGATCCGTCAAAATTACCTGCTGCATCCGAAACATTTGAATTAAAAGCCGGATGCGACGGATATGTGCAAAAAATCGTCTGTGAGGAGGTCGGAAATACATCTTTGCTGCTTGGCGGCGGCAGAAGAAACAAAACCGATCAGATCGATCTGTCCGTCGGCATTATCCTGAAAAAGAAAGTCGGCGACCGGGTAAGTGCCGATGATACGATTGCGATCATTCATTCCAATGATGCGGACAAAACAAAAGAGGCTGCAAAGCGTTTATATCAGGCATATTCATTTGGAAACGACAAATGCGAGCCGGGGAAACTGATCAAACAGATCATAAGATAGTTGGGTGTCTATGGAGCATATCATTACAAGAGAATTGGAAATATCACAGGAACATGCAAGAAATGTATTCGGATCTATTGATACTTTTGTCAAGGATATCGAAAAACGTCTTCATGTTACCCTCGTCAACCGTAACGGGAAACTGAAGATCATGGGACGGGAAACCGATACATCGGCTGCCGAAAATGTTCTGCAGCAGTTATTCGCTTTATCGGAACGCGGCACGCAGGTCACCCAGCAACAGGTAAACTATATCCTGGATGAAATGGAAGATCCGGAAGGTGTGAGCCTGCTTACCATCGATCAGGATCTGATCTGTCATACCATGAGCGGCAAATGTGTGAAACCCAAAACCGCCGGGCAAAAAAAATACGTGGATGCGATCAGAAACCATATGATCGTATTCGGACTGGGCCCTGCCGGTACCGGGAAAACATACCTTGCGATGGCGATGGCGATTACCGCATTTAAAAATAACGAAGTCGGCAGGATCATCTTGACCAGACCTGCGATCGAGGCAGGAGAGAAGCTCGGATTCCTGCCCGGAGATATGCAGAGCAAAGTCGATCCCTACCTGCGTCCGCTTTATGATGCACTTTACCAGATCATGGGAGCCGAAAGCTTCCAGCGGAATATGGAGAAGGGACTGATCGAAGTGGCACCGCTTGCATATATGCGCGGACGTACGCTTGATAATGCCTATATTATCCTGGATGAAGCACAAAACACAACTCCGGCACAGATGAAAATGTTCTTAACAAGGATCGGTTTCGGTTCCAAGGTCGTCATTACCGGTGACCGCACCCAGAAGGATCTGTCTGAAAACACCGTGTCGGGGCTTGACATTGCACTTCGCGTATTATCGCATTTGGAAGAGATCGCGTTCTGCAATCTGACGGCCAAGGATGTCGTCAGACACCCGCTTGTCCAAAAGATCGTAAAAGCATATGAAGATTACGAAGATACCAGGACGAGTACATCCAAGAAGAAAGGGAAGAGCCGGCCATGACATATGCCCTGGAAGCAGAGTACATACAAGGGCTCAATATCGATTATGAAACGCTGTTTCATCAATCCGTTGATGTCACCCTCGAATACCTTCATTGTCCTTATGAAACGTGTGTAAACCTGTTGCTTACCGATGATGCGGGAATCCTTGCGATCAACCGTGATATGAGAAATCTTGCCGTGGTAACGGATGTTCTGTCGTTTCCGATGAATACATTTCAGAAGGAGGGCGACTTTTCCTTTCTGGAAGATGCGCAGGATGCGTTCGATCCGGATACGGGAGAACTGCTTTTGGGAGATATTGTGCTTTCTACGGAACAGGTATTGAAAAATGCCGGTGATTACGGACACAGCGTGGAAAGAGAATATTCTTTTCTAATCGTACATAGTATGCTACACTTAACAGGGTTTGACCATATTGAAGAATCAGACCGGATCCGCATGGAGGAAGCACAAAAGGCAATCATGCAGATCATCGGAATCTCCAGATAGGATTGATACAAATGCCTCAAAAGGAACGTAAAAGTTCCAATTTCATCATCCAGGGCGGTATCCTTGCGATTACCGGCATCATATCCAGGCTCATTGGACTGCTTTACCGGATGCCTCTGCAGAGGACGATCGGTGATGCAGGTATGGGTTATTATTCTGCTGCCTTTCAGATTTATTCCATTATGCTGATCATTTCCTCATACAGCCTGCCGACGGCGGTTTCCAAACTGGTTGCCGCAAGGATTGCAAGAGGCCATTTTCGTAATGCACGCAAGATCTACAGATGTGCATTGCTTTTCGCCATTCTTTCCGGCGGTGCAACGGGTCTGATCGTGCTGTTCGGCGCGGATTCGCTTGCAGGAAGTGTCATGCGTCTTGAGAAGAGTGCGATCGCACTCAGAATGCTGGCCCCGACGCTTCTGATCGTGGCACTCATGGGCGTTATCAGAGGATATTTTCAGGGTATGGGCTCCATGATGCCCACCGCCATTTCACAACTTGTCGAACAGATCGTCAATGCGATCGTAAGTGTTGTTGCCGCCATCTTGTTATTTTCTTACGGAGAAAAGGTCGGCGCGCTGCTGCATGAGAGTGAATATGCATCCGCTTACGGCGCCGCCGGCGGAACCCTCGGTACCGGGGCCGGTGCACTGGCAGGTTTTCTGATCCTGGTGATCATGCTGATCTCTTATAACCGTTCCCTGAATCGGGATATTGCCAAAGATCCCGTAAAACATACCGAAGAAACCGGCAAGATCTTCCGGATATTGCTGCTTACCATTTTACCGATCATATTAAGTACAACCATTTATAATGTCAGCGATACGATCGATCAGGGGGTCTTTAATTACGTTATGGATCTGAAGAACCTTGGGGCAAGAAAAGCAGAACTGTGGGGGATTTTTTCCACAAAATACCGTGTTCTCACAAATGTTCCGATCGCACTGTCGAGTGCCCTGTGTTCATCCATGATGCCGACACTGACCGCAAGTATCGAACGCGGTGAATTGAAACAAGCCCGGCATAAAGTTGCGCTTGCCACCCGTTTTGTGATGATCTTGTCCATTCCCTGTGCAGTAGGTCTGGCTGTCCTCGGACGTCCCATCATTTCCATTTTGTTCAAGGGTGAAGTCAACCTTCCCGCCAAGCTATTGGCATTCGGGTCCGTTTCGGTCGTTTTTTATTCCCTCTCAACCCTTTCAAACGGTGTTTTACAGGGCATTGATAAGATGAGGATACCGGTAAGAAATGCGTTTATTGCTCTGATCGTTCATCTTGGCATCTTATATGTGACACTTCAGATATTTGAATGGCAGTTGTACGGTGTTGTCGTTTCATGTATCTTTTTCGGATTCCTCATGAGCCTGTTTAACTGGCTGAGCATCCGTAAACATCTGGATTATAAGCAGGAAGTCATCCGTACGTTTGTCATCCCGCTGTTAGCCTCCCTTTTGATGGGAATCGTTGTAGGAGCGCTCTATTTTGTCTGTGCCAAATTCCTGCCGATGATCCTTTCCGTTACGATCGCGATCGTTGTCGGTGCTTGCGTATATTTTGTTTTGCTTATTAAACTGGGCGGTGTCCGGGAAAATGAGATCCGCAGTTTCCCCGGCGGCGACTTCTTAGCTAACATCGCGATCAATATGCATTTGCTGTAAGGAGACTTATGAAGATCATTGTCGTTGGCGGCGGTGCTTCCGGAATGTGCGCTGCGATCATTGCCGCAAGAGCGGGATGCGAAGTGACGATCATAGAAGGTTTGAGCCGGATCGGAAAAAAACTGCTTTCTACCGGAAACGGACGATGTAATTTAAGCAATACGGATCAGTCCATCCTGCATTACCACGGTCTGCAAAGCGAAGAAGACACACGTTCCCTGGTACAAAAGGTTTTTTCTGTTTATGATCAGGAAGAACTCCTTTCTTTTTTCAGGGAACTCGGCCTTTTGACAAGGGAGAGAGGGCCCTATATTTATCCGGCAAGCGAACAGGCATCCTCTGTTCTGGATTGCCTGCGATTCGGGCTATCACATGAGAAGATCCGCGTTATTTGCGATCGTATCGTTCAAATGATAAAGCCATGTAAGAACGGGATACTCGTACAAACAGATCAGGACAGTCATACCGCTGACCGCGTGATCTATACGGCGGGGTCCAAAGCCGGCCTGAAAGAGAACAGTTTTGACGGATATAACGTGATCAGAAACTGCGGTCATACTTTGATGGGACCGCTTCCCGCGCTGGTACAGCTGAAGAGTGACACGAAGTTCTTTAAACCGCTTGCAGGTATCCGTGTGAACGCCGGGATCTGCCTGCTTGATGAAACGGATAAGATCCTTGCTGATGAGCAGGGAGAATTACAATTGAATGCATACGGGTTCTCCGGAATTCCGACTTTACAGGTGAGTTATCTGGCATCAAAATATCTCGCAGATCATCAAACCGTTTATGCGATGCTTGATCTTTTGCCGGATATGGATGATGAAGCATGTTATCATTACCTGCTGCAAAGAGGGCAGTGCTGCCTTGACAGAACGGCGGAATCTTTTCTGATCGGAATGCTCCATAAAAATCTCGGGATCGCGCTCGTAAAAGCAGCCGGAATCCCGCTGCATATGCCCGTGTCCGGATTTACGGAAGAAACCTACCGGAAACTATGCCTTCAGATCAAACATCTGCGCGTTCCCGTTCTTGGCACCAACGGTTTTACCAATGCACAGGTTTGCGCAGGGGGTGTGAATCTGAAAGAAGTGAAAGAAACCCTGGAGTCCAAATTGATCCCCGGCCTTTTTCTTGCCGGCGAGATCCTTGATGTACACGGTGATTGCGGCGGATATAACCTGCAATGGGCGTTCCTTTCGGGGATGCTTGCAGGCAGGAACGCATCCGGCGTAATTTCAATGACGGATAACCCATGATCAGACTGGAACAGATCAAACTGCCGATCGGACATGATACGGCCGCACTCAATAAAAAGATCGCCAAGAAATTACGGATTCGGGATCTTGCAAATCTGCCGGAATACCGGATCGCAAGACGTTCATTGGATGCAAGATGGAAACCGGATCTTTTTTATGTCTATACGATCGATGTGTTTCCGGAACCCGGATTGGAAGCACAGCTTCAAAACGTATGCAGGGATTCCGGCGTTCTTTTCACGAAAGATTTATCCTACGTCCTTCCGGAAGCGGTAAAATCCATGCAGCAATCAAGACCGGTTGTTGTCGGAAGCGGGCCGGCGGGCCTGTTTTGCGCTTATCTGCTGGCGAGTTGCAATCTTGCGCCGATCGTTGTGGAACGCGGTGAGTGCGTAGAGAAGCGCAGCATCCGGGTCAATAAAGTATGGGACGGCAGTTCGGAACTGAACGGCGAATCGAATGTACAATTCGGAGAGGGCGGAGCAGGAACCTTCTCGGACGGAAAACTGAATACACTTGTCAAAGACAAGATGCACCGGAACAGATTTGTCCTGGAGACATTTGTAAAGTTCGGTGCACCCGAAGAGATCGTTTATGTTGCCAAACCGCATCTTGGAACAGATATGCTGAAACGCATCGTTAAAAACATGCGAGAGGGCATAGCGGCAATGGGCGGAACGTTTCTTTTCGGATTACGGCTTTCTGATCTGCAGATCCGGGACGGCAAAATCGGTTCTTTATATTTTACGGAAAATGAACACCATGATGTTCTGCCGGAAGGTTTTATCCGTGAAAATGACGGGACGATCCGCTATGCGACCGACCGGCTGGTGTTGGCGATCGGACATTCGGCAAGGGATACTTTTTCCATGCTCCATGAAAAGGGGCTGCATATGGAACAGAAGAATTTTGCCATCGGTGTCCGGATGGAACATAAGCAGGAAGTGATCGACCGTGCACAATACGGCGAGGGTCATGATACAGATCTTCCGCCTGCGGATTATAAACTCACGAAACAGTGTGCAAACGGACGGAGCGTATATTCATTTTGTATGTGTCCCGGCGGGTTTGTCGTAAATGCTTCCTCCGAAGCCGGCGCACTTGCCGTAAACGGTATGAGCTACAGTACCAGGGATTCCGGCAATGCCAACGCCGCCATCATTGTTTCTGTTGACGCGGCCGATTTCGGATCCGATCATCCGCTGGCCGGATTATCCTATCAGAGAGAACTTGAAAAGAAAGCCTATGAGATCGGAAACGGCTGTATTCCCGTGCAGCGGTACGAAGACTTTAAAAACAACAGGACATCAACATCGTTTTGTTCCATCAGGCCTGTTATGAAAGGAAAACATCGTTTTGCAAATCTCAGGGAATTGTTTTCAGAATCCATCACCGATGCGCTGCTTGAGGCAATTGATTCTTTTGACCTGAAGATTTCCGGATATGCCGACCCTGATGCATTAATGTCGGGCGTTGAGAGCAGGACTTCTTCCCCCGTCAGGATCGTCAGGGATCAGGACTACCTGAGTAATATCAAAGGGATTTACCCGTGCGGAGAGGGCGCCGGATATGCCGGCGGGATCACTAGTGCGGCAATGGACGGCATGAAAGTCGCGGAAGCGATCATTCACGAATATCATCATATTATTTAAGAGGACGGATCATGAGTAAAACACAAGAACAGGAACTGCGCAGTAAGCTTAAGGAGCGCAAAAGGATCGTCGTAAAGATCGGTTCTTCCAGTCTGCATCATATGTCAACAGGTGAATTGAATCTGACTAAAATGGAGCGGCTGGTCAGAGAACTCTGTGAATTACGCAACCAGGGAAAAGAAGTCATCCTGGTTTCATCCGGTGCGATCGCTGTCGGGAAAAAGACCCTGAACCTGACACCGGGCGATTCCGAAATACCGCTGAAACAAGCCTGTGCCGCGATCGGTCAGGCGAAACTGATGATGATCTATGAGCGGTTATTCGCGGAATATAATCATCTGACAGCCCAGATCCTCATGACCAAGCATACGATCGTTGACCAGATCAACCGCACCAACGCGCAGAATACCTTCACGCAGCTCTTAAAACTCGGCGTGATCCCTGTTGTCAACGAAAACGATACGGTTGCCGTTCATGAAGTGGAAGATACCATCGGTGACAATGATTTTCTTTCCGCTGTCGTATGTGCACTTGTTGATGCAGATCTCCTGATCCTGCTTTCCGATATTGACGGGCTCTATACGGACGATCCCAGAGAACACAAGAATGCAAAATTCATTGATGTCGTGGAACATCTGGATGATAATCTGATGCGGATGGGAAAAGAGTCCACCGGAAGCGCTGTCGGGACAGGCGGAATGAGTGCCAAACTCCATGCCGCTACCGTCGCCGTTAATTCCGGTGCGGATATGGTCATTGCAAACGGAAAGGATGTCGCCGTGATCCATAAGATCATGGAAGGCCGGAAATACGGCACATTGTTTGTAGGAAAAAGAGATGATCGGTTCAAAATCGCCGATTACATCATCGGTACCGGAAAATGACAATGGAAGAGCGCATTGCAAGGATCAATGCTTTGTATCATAAATCACAGTCTGTCGGCCTGACGGAAGAAGAAAAGGCGGAACAAAAGCTTCTGCGCCAGGAATATATACAGAGTATCCGTAATTCTCTGAAATCCCAACTGGATAACATTGACATTCAGAACGAAGACGGAAGTATCACGAATCTCGGTGAAAAATATGGAAAAAAATGAAATCAGGAAACGGATCCTGTCAGCGCGTGATGCACTCAGTGATCAGGACTGCATGGAAATGAGTACATCAATCCTTAAAAAACTGCTGAAAACAGATGCATTTTTACGCGCATGGAAAGTCGGGTTGTATGCATCCGTGAAAAATGAAGTGATCACGTATCCGCTGATCGGTAAGTCTGCCATGCTCGATAAAGGAGTGGCTTTCCCGAAGATAACGGATCCTGTACACAAAAAGATGGTTTTCCGTTATGTTTTGGGGATGAACGATCTTAAGACCGGAACATTCGGTATTTTAGAGCCGCAGGAAAACACCACCGTTATGGAACAGCCGGATGTGATCATCCTGCCGGTTGTTGCTTTTGACTCCATGCTTAACCGGATCGGCCAGGGCGGCGGATACTATGACGTTTATCTGAAAGCACATCCTAAAGCATACAAGATCGGTCTGGCTTATGAATTCCAGAAAACTGACAGCATTCCCCGAAAAGACTGGGATGTCCCGCTTGATCTGATCATTACGGAAGAGCAAATTTATGAATGAAGAAGCAAACATCGTTCCGGTAACAGAACCGGAAAGGCAAAATCATTATATCGGAGAAGTGGCAAAACTGCTTCGTGCACGCGAGAAATCACTTCAAAGAAAGCTGACCTGTTATATCGCTACATTCGGCTGTCAGATGAATGCCAGGGATTCCGAAAAACTGCTTGGGATACTGAAAGCAGTCGGATACGTGGAAACAGAAGATGAAAGAAGCGCTGATCTGGTACTCATGAACACCTGTACGGTCAGGGATAATGCCGATCAGCGGGTATACGGAAGGCTGGGTGTGTTAAAGGGCTATAAGCAGGAGCATCCGGACATGCTCATCGGTCTGTGCGGCTGCATGATGCAGGAACCATCCGTGATCGAAAAGATCCAAAAAAGCTATCCGCACGTAGATCTGATCTTCGGGACACATAACATCTATAAACTGGCAGAATTGCTTTACCGGCTGCTCACGGAACAAAGACCGGTTATCGAGATCCTTGATCATGCGGATACGGTTGTGGAAGATATCCCGACAGAGCGGAAATACCCCTTCAAATCCGGTGTGAACATCATGTTCGGGTGTGATAAATTCTGCAGCTATTGCATAGTACCATATGTTCGCGGCAGGGAACGATCCCGTGAAATGGATGATATTCTCTGTGAGATCAGGCGTCTTGCTGATTCGGGCGTAATCGAAGTCATGCTCCTTGGGCAGAACGTAAATTCCTACGGAAAGCATTGCCGCAAGGAGGTTGACTTTGCAACGCTGTTAAAAGAAGTCGAAAAGATCGAAGGAATCTCAAGGATCCGGTTTATGACACCGCATCCGCAGGATTTTTCCGATGACGTGATCTCTGTGATCCGTGATTCGGAAAAGATCTGCAGACATATCCATCTGCCGCTGCAATCCGGCAGTTCCAGAATCCTGAAACTGATGAACAGGCATTATACCAAAGAATCGTATCTTCAACTTGCGGAAAAAATACGTAAGCAGATCCCGGATGTTGCCATTACGACAGATATTATCGTCGGGTTTCCGACGGAAACGGAAGAAGATATTGAAGATACTCTGGATGTGATCAGAAAAGTCGGATTTGATAATGCTTTTACCTTCATATATTCCAAAAGAACGGGTACACCGGCTGCATCCATGGATGGGCAGGTGAGTGAAGCATTTATTAAAGAGCAGTTTGCGAGAGTCCTGCAACTGGTGCAGGAAACTTCCAAAGTCCGTGCACAGGGGCTTGAAGGGCAGGTTACCGACGTCCTTGTGGAAGAGATCAACGAACATGATCCGAATCTCTTGACCGGCAGAATGAGCAATAATCTGCTCGTACATTTTCCCGCCGATCCTGCCCTGATCGGTAAGATCGTGCCCGTCAGATTGGCGGAATGCAAGGGGTTTTATTATCTGGGCGTTCTTCAGAACAACTGATTATGATTGATATAGTCTACAAAACCGGCACTTGCCGTTGAAGGCATGGTCCCGTTCGGATATACAAAGCCGATGGAACGTTTCGGGATCGGGTTCTTCAGTGGGATCTGGATCAGCTGTTTGCTGGCAAGTTCTTTCAGTACGAATTCTTTGATCACACATCCAAGGCCCAGACCGATCTTTGCAAATTCGATCAAAAGATCCAGCGAGGTCGCTTCGATCACATGATTGATCTTGACCCGGTTTTCAAAGAAATAATGATCGATATACTGTCTGGTGATATTTTCCTTATTCAGCAGTAAAAGCGTGGACTGGGCAATGATATCATGTGTGCCTTTCGAACGGATATAATCCTTTGTCGCAACAAAGATGTCTTCGATTTCGGTCACCTGTCTGTACGCCATATTCATCGATTCGATCTCGTTTTCGCCAACCATACCGATCAGGCCGATGTCTATTTTCTTATCATGCAGCAGTTTCAATGTTTCATATGTGTTCTGGCATTCAATGGAGATCCGCACGTTCGGATGGTGCGGCATGTATCCCTGAAGATAGGGGAGCAGGACATATTTACAAAGCGTGGTGCTGGCACCGAAACGGATCCGGCCTCCTCCTGTTTCCAGAAGATTCTTCAGCTGTTCTTCTCCGTCATTCAGGCTTTCAAAAGCCGTTTTCACATGACTGAACAACAGGGAACCTTCCTGGGTCAGCGTTACGCCTTTGGAACTCCGGATAAATAAAGGAGAACCGATGGAAGCTTCCAGTTTGGATATGGCTTTGGAAACGGCAGGTTGTGAGATATAAAGGTTTTTGGCGGCGGAGGAGATGTTTCCTTCCAGCGCAGTAGCATAAAAGATCCTGTAGAGTGAAAGATTATTTTCCATAACTTAAAGTTATCTCCAATATAATATTTATATATTTCTATTATATCTGAAAGGGTGCTATAATTCCATAGGAAATATGTATATGATCACCAAAGGAGATAATCATGCAAAAAGGAATGACAATGACACAGAAGATCCTTGCCGATCATGCCGGATTGCCTTATGTTGTTGCGGGGCAGCTGATCGAAGCGAATCTGGATCTTGTACTGGGTAATGACATTACGACCCCGGTTGCGATTGCGGAAATGCAGAAGATGCATACCAAATCCGTATTTGATCAGGATAAGATCGCATTGGTAATGGATCATTTTATCCCGAACAAAGACATCAAATCCGCACAGAACTGCAAATGTGTCAGGGAATTTGCAATAAAACATGAGATTTCACATTATTATGATGTCGGGCAGATGGGTATCGAGCACGCCCTGTTACCCGAACAGGGGCTGACTGTTGCGGGGGATGTGATCATCGGTGCGGATTCACATACCTGTACCTATGGTGCACTCGGTGCTTTTTCGACCGGTGTGGGTTCCACGGATATGGCTGCCGGCATGGCCACCGGAAAAGCATGGTTCAAGGTGCCGGGGGCGATCAGATTCAATCTTACCGGCATACCCGGAAAATGGATCAGCGGGAAAGATGTGATCCTGCATATCATCGGGATGATCGGTGTGGATGGTGCCCTCTATAAATCAATGGAATTTACCGGTGACGGAATCCGTTACTTAAGCATGGATGACCGTTTTACGATCGCGAACATGGCGATTGAAGCCGGCGGTAAAAACGGGATTTTCCCGGTGGATGATGTGGCCAAAGCTTACATGGAGGAACATGGGAAACGGCCTTATAAAATATACACCGCCGATGAAGATGCGGAATATGAACAAGAATACACGATCGATCTGTCCAAATTAAAACCGACCGTTGCTTTTCCGCATTTACCCGAAAATACGAAGACGATCGATGAGATCGGCGAAAAGATCACCGTGGATCAGGCCGTGATCGGTTCGTGCACGAACGGCAGGATGGATGATCTGCGGATCGCCGCGATGATCATGAATGGCAGGAAAATCGCAAAAAATGTACGTTGTATCGTGATCCCCGCAACACAATCCATTTATCTGCAGGCTTTGAATGAAGGACTGATCAAAACCTTTATTGAGGCAGGGGCGATCGTATCGACACCGACTTGCGGACCGTGTCTTGGCGGTTATATGGGCGTCTTAGCCGAAGGGGAACGGTGTATTTCGACTACAAACCGTAATTTTGTCGGCAGGATGGGACATGTGGATTCCGAAGTATATCTTGCCAGTCCTGCCGTTGCCGCAGCAAGTGCCATAGCAGGATACATTACAAAACCGGAGGATTGATCGATGAAGGCAAACGGAACAGTACACAAATACGGAGATAACGTTGATACGGATGTGATCATACCGGCAAGATATCTTGCCATTCAGGATCGGAACGAATTGGCAGAGCATGCCATGGAAGATATTGATCGTGATTTTGTCAGGAATTTAAAAAAGGGAGATCTGGTCGTTGCAGGGAAAAACTTCGGCTGCGGATCTTCGCGCGAACATGCACCGCTTGTATTGAAGGTTTCCGGCGTCAGTTGTGTGATCGCCGAAACTTTTGCCAGGATCTTTTTCAGAAATGCGATCAATATCGGATTACCGATCATTGAATGTCCGCAGGCTGCTGCTGCAATCAAAAACGGCGATCAGGTCGAAGTCGATTTTGACAGTGGTGAGATTAAGGATCTTACAAGCGGAGAGACTTTTCAGGGGGCTCCTTTCCCGGAATTCATGCAGAAGATCATCGTAAACGGCGGACTCATCAATTATATTAACAATCAATGAAAAAGCTTGATGTCATCATTTTACTGGCGGCGGTAACCGTGTTTGGATTTCTGGCAATGCTGTCATATACCGGAAAGGAATCAGGCGGGATCGCCGTTGTCAGCGTAAACGGAGAAGAATACGGCGCATTTCCGCTTTCGGAAGATAAAACGTTAACAATACGCGGATATGATGGCGGCTTTAATACGCTCGTGATCAAAGATCATAAAGCTTCCATCAGCGAAGCGGATTGTCCCGATGCTTTGTGCGTGCATCAGAAAGCGATCAGTGCGGACCATGAGACCATCGTCTGCCTGCCGCATCGTGTAGTGATTGAAATTCAGGCAGATAAGGAGAATGCGACTGATGCGATCGCAAGGTAAATACAGGATCAAACATATTGCCTATCTGGCAATGTTTGCAGCCTTATCGATCATATGTGCCTATATTGAGATCCTGATCCCTTTCTCCTTTGGTATACCGGGTGTTAAGCTCGGCCTTTCAAATCTCATTTCCCTTTTGCTTCTCTATATCGGCAGAAAGACGGAATAAACGATCGGATGGAAAGACTATCGGATGCCGGAATCGTTTTGTTTATCAGGATCACGGTGATCAGTTTTCTGTTTACGAACGGATATTCCCTTCTTTATTCTTTGTCGGGTGGAATTTTAAGTCTTTTATGTATGTGGTTTCTATCGGGATGTGATAAAATAAGTGTTGTCGGTACCAGTATCATCGGTGGAATATCACATAATCTCGGGCAATTGATCATTGCCGTTTTGATCGTCGACCAGCTCAGGATCATTTATTATGCGCCGGTTCTGTTGTTGTCCGGTACACTGACGGGATTTTTACTCGGCATACTGTCCCGGCTTATCCTGCAAAGAAAAGGAGTATTGAAAACGTATGATCGCTTTTTTGAAAGGTGAAGTTGCAGGGATCTATGACGGCCAGATCGTTTTGGAAGTGAACGGTGTCGGTTATAATATCAATATGCCCGCATCCTCCATCGATATGATCGAAGGGTTATCGGAACTGAAGGTATATACTTATTTAAGCGTGCGGGAAGATGCCATGTGGCTTTACGGGTTCCTGACCAAGGATGACCTGGACTTCTTTAAACAGCTGATCCAGGTTAACGGGATCGGTCCCAAAGGCGCACTTGGGATCTTATCGGTCATGAGCAGCGAAGATCTGAAATTTGCGATATTGTCATCTGATGCAAAAACAATTTCGAAATGCCCGGGGATCGGAGCCAAAACTGCACAAAGGATCATATTGGATCTGAAAGATAAGATTGACCTTGCCGAAACTTTTGAACAAAAGCTTTCCAACAAACAGGAAGATGTCGATGCCTCCACAGGGATCAGGCAAGAAGCCGTGGAAGCGCTCTGTGCACTCGGTTATTCGGCAACTGATGCATTACGTGCCTGCCGTATGGTTGAACTTGGCGATGACGCTGATGCCGAATCGATTCTGAAAGAGGCGCTCAAACATCTGATCTGATCAAGACCTTGCATTCATAATGGCGGAGTTCCAAAAAATGGCGAAACGTTCAATAGAAACAACACTAACCGAAGAAGATATCAAAATAGAAGGAAGTTTAAGGCCGCAATTTCTGAAGGATTATATCGGTCAGAAAAAGGCCAAGGAAACCCTGAAGATCTACATCGAAGCCGCAAAACAGAGAAATGATCCGCTCGACCATGTACTGTTCTACGGGCCGCCCGGACTTGGAAAAACAACTCTGGCCGGGATCATTGCCAATGAGATGGGGGTTCATATCAAGACCACCAGCGGACCGGCTATCGAAAAACCGGGTGAAATGGCAGCAATCCTGAATAACCTGCAGGAAGGCGATATACTTTTTGTGGATGAGATCCACCGCCTGAACCGCCAGGTAGAAGAAGTATTATATCCTGCGATGGAAGACTATGCGATCGATATCATGATCGGAAAAGGCGCCAGCGCCAGATCGATCAGACTGGATCTTCCGAAATTCACGCTGGTCGGCGCCACGACCAGAGTCGGATTGCTGACAGCACCTTTAAGAGACCGCTTTGGTGTGATCCACAGGCTTGAATTCTATACACCGGAAGAACTGACGACGATCATCATGCACTCTGCAAAGATCCTGAATGTTCATATTGATGAAAAGGGCGCAAAAGAACTTGCAAGAAGAAGCAGAGGAACGCCAAGGCTTGCCAACCGGCTGTTAAAACGCGTACGTGACTTTGCCCAGATACGATATGACGGTGATATTACCTATGATGTTGCAAAGGATGCTCTCGATCTGATGGATGTGGACAGGATGGGGCTGGATCACGTGGATCGTAATCTGATCCTGACCATGATCAAAAAGTTTGACGGCGGTCCGGTCGGGCTTGATACCATAGCTGCAGCGATCGGTGAAGATTCCGGAACGATCGAAGATGTCTATGAACCGTATCTGATCCAGAACGGTTTTCTGAACAGAACGCCGAGAGGAAGAGTGGCTACAAAGAGTGCTTATGAACATTTCGGCATCCCGTTTGCCGAGAGCGAATCCTGATTTCTATCCAAATTGACATCCGGGTTGTTTTTTGAAAAGATTTTGATATAATTTATTTGTATGTAACTGTTCTTTTTATCGGGGGAGGGGATTGAAATGGCTACGAAAAACGATGCGGAAGTCATTATCGGCGGTAAAGTTATTACGCTCAGCGGATATGAAAGTGAAGAATATCTGCAAAAAGTCGCATCCTATATCAACAATAAGATCTTTGAATACAATAAGGTCGAATCATTTCGAAGACAACCGCTGGATATGCAGGGCATCCTGCTGCAGTTGAATGTGGCGGATGATTATTTCAAGGCAAAGAAGCAGATTGAAACGCTTCAGGAAGAGCTGGAGGCAAAGGACAGAGAGTTATACGATCTGAAACATGAACTGATCGCTTCACAGATCAAATTGGAAAGTAAAGAAAAGATGATTCGGGAATATCAGAATGACATGACCGAAAGGAAAGGATAGATCAGATCGAGTAGGGATTCCTGCTCGATCTTTTTCATGAAATACGATGACAAAACCCGAATTACTGTCTCCGTGCGGTGACTATGAATGTTTTCTTGCGGCGATCCATGCAGGATGTGATGCCGTCTATTTGGGTGCGTCCTTTTCCGCAAGAGCTTATGCCAGAAATTTCACACCGGAAGAAATCCTCACTGCAATCGATTATGCACATCTTTTTTCTAAAAAAGTCTATCTGACGCTGAATATCCTTATGAAAGATCCGGAGATGGATCTGATCCATGATTTCTTAAACCCGCTTTATCTTGCCGGCCTTGATGGCGTGATCGTTCAGGATATCGGTCTGATCAATTATATACGCGCGAATTTTCCGCAGCTTCCCGTTCATGCGAGCACGCAAATGACGATCACGGATGCGGAGGGCGTCTTACTGCTTAAGGAAATGGGAGTTAGCCGTGTTGTGTTGGCCAGAGAGCTTTCCCTAAAGGAAATCCGGAAGATTGGCGAAGAAACCGGGGTAAGTCTTGAGTGCTTTATCCATGGTGCACTATGTTATTCCTATTCCGGAAAATGCCTCATGTCGAGCCTGATCGGCGGCAGAAGCGGAAACAGAGGACGTTGTGCACAGCCTTGCCGTCTTCCCTATGACGGCAAATATCCGCTCAGCTGCCGGGATATCTGTACTCTTAAGATTCTCCCGCAACTGATCGATGCAGGGATCGCTTCCTTCAAAATAGAAGGCAGGATGAAGAACCCGGCATATGTGGCAGGGGTAACCGGCATCTATCGTAAATATATCGACCGGTATCTCAATGACCGTACAAAACCTTATCAGGTTGATGAAGAAGATTTTACGATTCTCAAAACGCTTTATACCAGAAGCGGTCATACGGAAGGGTATTATGGGATCCATAACGGTCCGGAAATGATCACAATGCAAAAGCCCGGGTATGCCAAAGCAGATGAACAGCTTGAAAAAGAAACGATGGATCGCTTCATATCCAAGACGCCAAAGCTTCCCCTGGAACTGTCTGTTACACTTTTGTCCGGTCAGCCTGCCCTTTTATCTGCAAAGTCCGGAGCGCATGCGGTTACGGTAGAAGGGGATACGGTAGAAGCAGCAAAAAAACGTGCCCTCTTAAATGAAGATATCAAAAAACAACTGTTAAAACTTGGCGGAACGGAATTTTCCTGCAAAAAGATCGATATTGATTCACCGGGTAATATCTTTCTGCCCGTATCGTCAATCAACAGTTTAAGACGGGAAGCCGTTTTGGCTCTTCGGGAAGAGATCCTGAAAAAGGGTAAGAGAAGTAAGGAAATACACGGTTCCTTCGGGATCATTCATGAAGAACAAAAACCGTATCCGCCAAAACCTTTTCTGCACGCCAGCGTATCGACGATGGAACAGGCAGATGCCCTGATCCATGATCCAAACGTGCAGATCCTGTCTGTTCCGGTAGAATTATTCTCATCGGATACCGTTTTAAAGGCTTACAGGGAGAGGATCAAGACCGCTCCGCTAAAGCTTTTTGTCATCTTTCCTTATATCTGCAGGGACCAATATTTTCAACGTCATGCGCATTTAATAACGGAGCTTCTTTCCGGTAATGAAGTTGCCGGCGTCATGATCCGTAATTATGAGAGCCTGTACTATTTAAAGCAGATCGCATATACCGGCGAGATCCTTGCGGATCTTCATCTTTATGCGTTCAACCGGTATGCTAGGTATCAGCTTAATGATGCAGGCATCAGCATTACTACCGTTCCCGTGGAATTAAATCAAAAGGAACTTAGAATTCGCAATGCATCTTCGGAAGATTTGATCGTCTACGGAAGGCTGCCGCTCATGATCAGTGCCCAGTGTCTTCAAAAAACACATGGAAAATGTGATCATTCGGGCAGGTTATGCGAGATAAAAGACAGATATAACGTAGTCTTTCCCCATCAAAGCGTCTGCAGTGAATGCTACAGCATTCTTTATAACAGTGTTCCGTTATCCCTGCATACGGATACGGATCTGATCCGGAAATTGCATCCTTATTCCGTACGGATGATCTTTACAACGGAAGAAGGAAGTATGATCGGTAAAATGATCAGTGACTTTTCAAAAGCCCTGTTTGACGGCATCCCTTTTCAACCGGATTATGCCTATACCAGAGGTCATATGCAAAGAGGCGTCGAATAATCCATGGAAACCATGATCATCGAAATATCCAAATATCTGATCATCATTTTTATGCTGGCATATACCTTCGAATGCTTCAGCGTATTCCGTTACGGAAGTGAGGAGAAGCGGAGGTTTGTTTATCTTCGACAGAACATCTGGATGTTCATGCTGCAGACGGTTTCCTATCTGGCCTTGCTTTTAACCGTACAGGATTTCAGCATCCTTGTGTTTTTCGGGCTGCAGATGATCATCATGATTCTGGTCATCATTCTTTACCGGAAACTGTATCCGCATTCCAACAGGCTGATCTTAAACAACATGTGCATGCTCCTGTCGATCGGATTTATCATTCTTACCAGACTGTCTCACGAAAAAGCACTCAGGCAATTTTCCATTGCCACACTGACGCTAACGATCGGATTACTGATCCCGTATTTTTTCAAAAAAGTAAAAATCTTCGATAAAATGGCGTGGTTCTTTTCTGCGGCCGGGATCCTGTCGCTTTCCGTCGTCTTATTGTTTTCCTCCGTGATCAACGGGGCAAAACTGTATGTGTCGGTCTTCGGGATCACTTTTCAACCGTCTGAATTCGTAAAGATCACCTACGCCTTTGCGATCGCCGGTCTGTTATACCAGTCAACGGAGCTGAAGCAGGTGATGATCTCTGCCGCCATTGCGGGAGCGCATGTGATCATTCTGGTCCTGTCCAAAGATCTCGGTTCCGCAGTCCTTTATTTTGTCGTATATTTTGCCATGCTGTATGTGGCCAGTAAAAAACTCTATTATTTCCTGCTGGGTTTCGTTGCCGGTGCCGTATCTTCCGTGATCGGGTATCTGATTTTTGCACATGTCCGGACAAGGGTCATCGCATGGAAGGATCCCATTGCTACGATCGAAACGGCAGGATACCAGGTTTCCCAATCCCTGTTTGCGATCGGTACCGGCGGGTTCTTTGGCATGGGGATCGCACAGGGTGCCCCCAAAACGATCCCGGTCGTGGATACGGACTTTGTGTTTGCTGCAATCTGTGAAGAATTCGGCGTGGTCTTCGGTATTTGTATCATTTTGATCTGTCTGAGCTGCCTGCTGATGTTTTTGAACATTGCGATGCGTTTCCATGATCCGTTCTATAAACTCATGGCCGTCGGACTAAGTGTGATGTACGGATTCCAGGTTTTTCTGACGATCGGCGGTGTTACTAAATTCATTCCGCTCACCGGTGTGACCCTGCCGCTCATCAGCTACGGCGGGAGTTCCCTAATGGTATCTTTGTTTGTCTTTTCTTTGATCCAGGGCATGTATGTCGAAGCCAGAGAGCATGACAGAGAGCATGATCGTTCACATATCCGGGATAAGAACAGGGAATGCCTTCTGATCGCTTATACGTTCCTGGGCGTATTCCTCTGTCTGATCGGGTATCTGTTTTATTACACTCAATTCCAGGCACCGGATCTGATCAATAATCCTTATAACAAACGGCAGGACCTTTTTGCAAGAAAAGTTGTTCGCGGAGACATATTAAGCAGGGATCTGGATGTTCTTGCAACGACCATAACGGATGGTTCCGGAAATGAAACCCGTTATTATCCCTACGGTGACCTTTTTGCACATGCCGTCGGTTTTTCCACGCATGGAAAAAGCGGTGTTGAAAACATGACTAATTTCAATCTGCTGACCAGTGATATTTATATCGGAGAACGGATCAGGAATAATCTTGAAGGAATCAAAAATCCCGGAAACAAAGTCGTGACAACCCTGGATCTGTATATTCAGCAGGTTGCCGATGTATCACTGGGAGATAAAAGAGGAGCCGTGATCGTCAGCAATGTACAAACCGGTGAGATCCTGTCATTGATCTCCAAACCTGATTTTGATCCGAATGATATTGCAACAGGATGGGAGGAGATCAATGCCGATACGGACAGATCTGCATTACTGAACCGTGCCACACAGGGATTATATCCGCCGGGCTCCACTTTTAAGATCGTTACGGCACTTGAATATATGAAAGAAAACCGGAATACGGATCTTTATGATTTTGACTGCAACGGATCCTTTTCTTATGACGGAAGCGTCATTAACTGTTATCACGGGATGCGGCACGGTCACGTGGATTTTGTGACCTCATTTGCAAAATCCTGTAATTCCAGTTTTGCCAATATTTCCACAGGCCTGAATAAGCGAAAATTCATTGCGACCTGTTCCAATCTGCTGTTTCAGACGAAGATCCCGTCTCCCTATTCGTATAAACAGAGTCAGATCCCGCTTCGTCCATCGTCGCAGACTGCCGAAGTCATGCAGGTGGCGATCGGACAAGGGAAAACACAGATCACGCCGTTTCATATGAACCTGATCACCTCTGCGATCGCAAATGACGGGGTTCTGATGACGCCCTATGTGATCAAAGGGATCTACACGGCTTATGACGATAGGCTGACCAAAACAAAACCGGAGGCATACGGCAGGCTGATCGATACCTTTTATGCTGAGAAAATGCAGGAATTGATGCGGGAAGTCGTTCTTTCCGGCACCGGTACCAGAGTCAGGGATACGTATGGATATACGGCATCGGGCAAGACCGGATCCGCAGAATACTCCGTTGATAAAACGAAAAGCCATGCATGGTTTACGGGGTTTGCGGGGGTTGACGAGCCGGAGATCGCAGTGACGGTCATCGTGGAAGGCGGCGGAAGCGGCGGAGAAGCTGCCGTACCGATCGCCAAGAACGTTTTTGACGCATATTTCGGGAAGAATCAGATGCCCTGATAAGTTTGACGGCATATCCAAATAATGTTATACTGACTAACAGTTATAGTCTACTATAACACACCATACAGGAGGCATTGCAATGATTGAAGCAACGAGCTGTGGCGGTGTGGTTATATTTCGAGGCAAGATTTTGCTGCTTTACAAGAACTTTCGTAACAAATACGAAGGTTGGGTATTGCCGAAGGGAACTGTAGAAGAAGGCGAGGAATATGAAGATACCGCCCTCAGAGAGGTGCGGGAAGAAACCGGCGCAAGGGCTTCTATTGTCAAATATGTCGGGAAAAGCCATTATTCCTTTTCCGTTCCGGAAGATACCGTGGAGAAAGAAGTTCACTGGTATCTGATGCGGGGCGAGAATTATTACAGTAAGCCACAACGTGAAGAGTATTTTGTGGATTCCGGATATTACAAATATCATGAAGCTTTTCATTTACTCAAGTTTTCCAATGAAAGGCAGATTCTGGAACGTGCCTATGCGGAATACCAGGACATGAAAAGAAGAGGTCTCTGGGAATATCACAAATATGATCAAATGGGAAATGGGGCTGTCGAGAGTCGATAGCCCCATTTCGGAGAATACATGATTCGATATCTTGATCCTTTGTACACAACCGATAAAACGGCCGGAAAGATCGATACCGTCAAGCGCTCCTTTCGTCTGGGATCGGGCGCGTTCGGGTTATATATCATCACGATCGCTTCCAATACACAGGATGTATTTGACATCATTCCGATCCCGTTATTCAAACAACGTGCCCTGCGGCATCGTGATTATGACGTGATCGGTGTGGCCGAAAGCAAAGAAGCCGCATTTGCACTTGTACAAAGGATTTATGAGGAATACTACCGGGTATACGGTACATACAGCGGTATCCGCTCCGAATTGACAGACAGGCTCGCTGGGCAGGAGAGAAATAAGTGAGTGTTTTGTTGCTGATCTTGAAGATTATCGGGATCACATTGCTATCTATCATAGGATTTGTTCTTCTGGTCATTCTTCTGGTCCTGTTTGTGCCGATCCGGTACCGTGCGGACGCTTCTTATCATGAAAAATGTATACTGAACGGAAAAGTCACCTGGCTCTTGCATCTTGTATCGCTTAAGGCAGCATATGGCGATGACGGATTCACAAAGCATTTCAGGATCCTTGGCTTTGACCTGTTAAACCGGAAGAAGAAAGAACGATCCAAAAAGCAGAAAAAGCCGAAGAAAAGCAGGAAGCCCAAAGAGGAGAAGCCGCTTGATAGGCTGCCGGAAGAGTCGGAATTTACGCTAGAAGGTTTTGATGATGAACAACCCGAGACGGATACAGATAAGGATCCGTTCACGGAACAAGCACAAAGCGATACAGAGGATGCGGAATTCTTTGCCAAACTGAAAGAATATGTACAAAAGATCGCAGACCTGATCACCAACTTCCAAGACAAAGTATCGGCTTTCCTGAATAAGATCAAATCGATGAAGGGACAGTTTGACCGGTATTATGCACTGATCGATAATTATCGTAACAGGGAGATCTTAAGTGCGGCACTGGATCAGGTCATGAAAGCCTTAAGAGCAATCAGGCCGAGAAAATGGACGGCAAATGCACGGTTTGGTTTTGATGATCCCGCAACGACCGGTCGTATCCTTGTGATCTTATCCATCCTCTATCCCTGGACGGGGAAACAGCTGCACGTGGAACCGCTTTATGATGAACAGCTTGTGGAAGGGGATGCGCTGGTCAAAGGACATGTTTTTTTGATCACACTGTTGATCGTCGGTTGGAAATTATACTTTAACAAAGATCTGAAGAGATTGATCAGAAGTCTGAAAAAGGAGGCATAACAATGGGAGAGAGACGCTTTAATGAGGTTGTGGAATCTCTTTTGAAAGGAATGGATGGTTTCCTGAGTGCCAAAACCGTTGTGGGTGAGGCAACAAAGATCGGGGATACGATCATCGTTCCTTTTGTGGATGTGTCCTTTGGAGTCGGTGCCGGAGAATTCCGCGGAGAAAAAAAGGATAACGGTGCCGGCGGTCTGACCGGAAAAATGGCACCTTCTGCGGTTCTGGTGATCGCAAACGGTACCACAAGACTTGTCAATATCAAGAATCAGGATTCCGTGACCAAGATCCTGGATATGGTTCCGGATCTGGTAAATCATTTTGCGGCAAAGAAAGCAGGGGAAAACGGTCCCGATGATGATGAGATCGTACATGCTGCCTTTCCGGAAGACGCGGAAGATTAATGAAAGACATAAAAAACGCATCCGCCGTATGGCAGATGCGTTTTTATTTTGTTCTTATCGCAGATCAGGCACGCTCAACGGCATTGCTTTTTAAGCACTGCGTGCAGACGTGCAGTCTTCTGGGTACTCCGTTCACTTTGCATTTTACACGTTTCACATTCGCGTGGAACATTCTGTTAGATCTTCTATGAGAATGGCTCACATTGTTACCAAAATGAACGCCTTTTCCGCAGATATCACATTTTGCCATATCTTTTTCCTCCTTTGTAATGAGCAACATGAGTATTTTAACAAAAGATTTTATGCATTGCAAGAGAAAATTCGTAAAAAACATAAAATTTCATCGGTTAAGGTTTACTTTTTGACGGGGTTATTGTAAATTATAGGATAGCATTAATCACAAAGGGGAAATGGAGGTATGTCAATGAAGGGACGTGTTTATACACAGGTTGGCGCAATATCCATTGATGCGGAAGCGATCGCGCAATATGCAGGGAGTGTTGCCGTTGAGTGCTTCGGTATTGTCGGAATGGCTTCGGTAAATGTCAAAGACGGGATCGTAAAACTCCTGATGAAGGACAGTATTACCAGAGGCATTAATGTTACGATCAAAAACAACCGCCTGACGCTTGATTTTCATGTCATTGTATCTTACGGTGTCAGCATTCAGGCTGTTGCCGACAATCTGATCAGTAATGTGAAATACAAAGTCGAAGAACTGACCGGACTTGAGATCGATAAGATCAATATTTATGTGGAAGGTGTCCGTGTCATAGACTGACACGAACTTTTCGCATAATATGGAGGATAGAACATTGGTGACGAATAAGATCAATGCCGAGATGATGGCGAAAATGTTTCTTTCCGGTGCCAAGACTTTGGAGGCACAGAAAGAATACATTAATGAATTAAATGTTTTTCCGGTACCGGACGGTGATACCGGGACCAATATGACCATGACGATCATGTCGGCAGCCAAAGAAGTTTCCGCACTCGAAGATGTGAACATGACGACACTTGCCAAAGCGATCTCATCCGGTTCGCTGCGTGGGGCAAGAGGTAATTCCGGTGTCATTTTATCACAGCTTCTGCGCGGATTTACTAAAGTGATCCGGGAATACGAGGAACTGGATACCGCGATTTTGACCAATGCCATGCAAAAGGCAGTGGAAACGGCATATAAAGCCGTTATGAAGCCGAAAGAGGGAACGATCCTGACCGTTTCAAAGGCGGCAGCGGATAAAGGCCTGGAGATCGTATCTACGACCGATGACCTGGATGAATACTTATCCAAAGTCATTCAGGCTGCGGAAGATATGCTGAAAAAAACACCGGACCTGCTTCCCGTACTGAAACAGGCAGGTGTTGTCGATTCCGGCGGGCAGGGTCTTTTAGAAGTTCTGAAAGGCGGATATGCTGCTTTCCAGGGAAAAGAAGTGGATCTTACGATCAGCGAAGAACCCGGAAAAGCTGCAAAGTCCGATTCCTATCAGGCTCAGACGGCCATGGATATCAAATTCGGCTATTGTACGGAATTCATCATCATGCTTGACAAGGTATTTAATGCCAAGAACGAGCAGGATTTCAAGAAATACCTGGAATCAATCGGTGATTCCATCGTTTGTGTTGCGGACGAAGATGTTGTAAAAGTCCATGTACATACGAACGATCCTGGACTTGCGATCCAGAAGGCTTTAACGTTCGGTTCTCTGACGAACATGAAGATCGATAACATGCGTGAAGAGCACCAGGAAAAGCTTTTTAAGATGTCTGAAAAGGAAAACAGTCAGGCACAGGAAGAGGTTTTGGACGATCCGGTCGATGTACAGCCGGAAGAGCCGTCAGAAAATGTGCAGGATGAAAAGATTACATTTGATGAACCGCCTAAAGAGATCGGCTTTATCGCCGTATCGATCGGTGAAGGAATGGATGAGATCTTTACCGGGCTCGGTGTGGATTATCTGATCGCAGGCGGTCAGACCATGAATCCGAGTACGGAAGACATGGTCACTGCGATCGAACATGTCAACGCAAAGAACGTCTTTATCCTGCCAAACAATAAAAACATCATTCTTGCCGCGAACCAGGCACAGTATCTTGTCGAGGATAAACATGTCATCGTGATCCCGACCAAAACGGTTCCGCAAGGTATTACCGCCCTGATCAATTTTATGGGTGATAAGAGTGTGGAAGAGAATGAGGCGATCATCAACGAAGAGATCAAAAAAGTCAAAACAGGACAGGTCACTTACGCCGTCAGAGATACCGTGATCAACGATCTGGAGATCAAACAGGGCAACATCATGGGGATCGGTGACCATGAGATCCTTTCCGTAGGAACGGATGTCGAAAAAACCGCAATGGAAATGCTGACCCGTATGGTGGATGACGAATCCGAACTGATCTGTATCTATTACGGAGAAGAAGTTGATGAAGAGATTGCCGGTGATTTCATGAACGAAGTGGAAAACGCTTTCCCGGATTGCGATGTGGAAATGCACTCCGGCGGACAACCGATCTACTATTATGTGATCAGTGTAGAATAAAAGATGAATCTGCATACTCCTACGATCGATCTGAAGGGTGTTGGACCCAAAACCGTAAAACTGTATGAAAAACTCGGCCTCTTTGAGGCCGAGGATTTTTTATACTATTTTCCAAGGGATTATATGCACTATGACGAACCGGTGCAATTAACAGAAGAAACCGTTGAAAAAATCGTATTCTTCAAAGCAAGAGTCGTCAAGCATCCTTTGTTAAAGCGCGCGGGAAGAATGCAGATCGTAACCGCTGTTCTGTCTAATAACGGTACGGAGGTAAGAGCCGTATGGTTTCATATGCCGTATCTAACAAAGAGCCTGAAGGCGGGAGAAGAATATGTTTTCCGTGCGCGTATTGCACGAAGCGGCTTGGCATATCAGGTAGAACAACCACTGATCTTTACGCTTGCGCAATTTAAGGAAGTCGTCAATACGCTGCAGCCGATCTACGGACTTACGAAAGGCCTGTCCAATCATTCCCTGATAAAGATCATCCGAAATATCTTTGATTCCGTATCGTTTCTACCGCGTAACGATTCCGCACTGCCGGAAGGAACAGACCGTAAAGCCGCGCTCTACCAAATGCATTTCCCCAAGGACATGCAGGCTATGATCGGGGCAAGAAAACAGCTGGTTTATGAAGAGTTTTTCCTGTTTCTGTTAAAGCTTTCACTCTTAAAGGCAGATGAGAACAGCCGCCGGAATGATTTTTCGATCTATCCGAGCGCATATGTTACCAGGATCGTGGAACATCTTCCTTATACACTGACAAATGCGCAAAAAAGAGTGTTAAATGATGTGATGAACGATCTTGGCAAGGATCACTCCATGAACAGGCTGATCCAGGGCGATGTCGGAAGCGGAAAAACGATCATTGCGATCCTCTCATCCGTCATGGTTGCAGCTTCCGGCTATCAGGTTGCCTTTATGGCACCGACGGAGATCCTGGCCACACAGCATTTTGAAGAGATCTGCAGGATCATTTCCAAAGAACAGATTCCCGTAAAAGCCATTCTTCTAACCGGATCGATGACGAGTGCACAGAAGAAGGAGGCCTATGCGCAGATCGCATCAAACGAGGCCTCGATCGTGATCGGAACCCATGCGCTGTTTCAGGAAAAAGTCATCTATCATTCGTTGGCACTTGTGATCACGGATGAGCAGCACCGGTTCGGTGTCAGACAACGGGAACTGCTTGCCGCCAAAAACGATCAGGTACCGCATGTCCTCGTTATGTCGGCTACACCGATCCCGAGAACGCTTGCGATCATTCTCTACGGTGATCTCGATGTTTCCGTGATCGATGAAGTACCGGCCAGAAGACTGCCGATCAAAAACTGTGTCGTTAATACGGATTATCGAAAAAGTGCCTACCGTTTCATGGAACAGGAGATCAGTGCAGGAAGGCAGGTCTATGTGATCTGTCCGCTTGTGGAGGAATCCGAAGGTCTCGACTGCGAAAACGTGATCAGTTATACTGAAAAACTGCGGGAGATCTTTGCACATGCTCCCGAAATCCGGATCGATTATCTGCACGGCAAAATGAAAAGCAGTGAGAAAAACAAAGTAATGGATGCATTTTATCGGAATGATATCCAGATCCTTGTGTCCACAACCGTAGTGGAAGTCGGCGTCAATGTTCCGAATGCCACGGTCATGCTCATCGAAAACGCAGAGCGGTTTGGTTTGTCTCAGTTGCATCAGCTGCGGGGCCGGATCGGCAGAGGTGACGCCCAGTCCTATTGCATTTTTATGAGTGCAAACCGCTCGGAAGCATGTATGAAACGTCTGGATGTGTTGAATCACAGCAATGACGGCTTTTTTATCGCAAATGAAGATCTGCGATTAAGGGGGCCCGGTGAATTGTTTGGCTTAAGACAGAGTGGTGATCTGAACTTTATGCTGGCAGATATCTTCCAGGATGCTGACATTCTGAAACAAGCCGCAGCGGATGTCGGAAAACTTCTGGATGCAGATCCTGATCTTTCCGATCCGGAGCATGCCGTTTTGAAAAAACAGCTAAAAAAGCAGACTGATTTTCATACAGCCTTATAGAACTTGTTGTTTTTGAA
This sequence comes from Lachnospiraceae bacterium, assembly GCA_017544705.1. Taxonomy (GTDB): domain Bacteria; phylum Bacillota; class Clostridia; order Lachnospirales; family Lachnospiraceae; genus UBA2868. Next base: position 35,293 of record JAFYDQ010000060.1, read on the forward strand.
ATAAAAAGCAGGAAAAAGCACAATATCTAGTGCTTTTTTCTTGCTTTTTGCTGTTTTTATGGTATAATATAGTGCGAACAGACGTTTGAAAGGGAGTATCAGGGGAACATGTCAAAGAATACATATGATGCGAGCAGCATTACCGTGCTGGAAGGCCTGGAAGCTGTGCGCAAACGCCCCGGTATGTATATCGGGAGTGTTACCACAAAGGGACTAAACCATCTCGTCTACGAGATCGTAGACAATTCCGTTGATGAACATCTTGCCGGATTTTGCGATAAGATCTGGGTAACTTTGGAACAGGATGGCTCTGCGACCGTAATGGATAACGGCAGAGGCATTCCGGTAGGCATGCATGCAAAAGGCGTCAGTGCCGAGCGACTGGTTTTCACCACGCTTCATGCCGGCGGTAAATTTGACGACAGTGCCTATAAGACAAGCGGCGGCCTGCACGGGGTCGGTTCTTCCGTTGTAAATGCCCTCTCGGCTTATCTTACCGTTGAAGTCCGTTTGGACGGTAAGGTTTATAAAGACAGTTATGAACGCGGAATACCGACCACGGAGCTTAAGGGCGGTTTATTGCCGGTGATCGGTACCACAAGAGAACACGGTACGAAGATCAATTTCCTGCCGGATGATACGATCTTTGAAAAGACACGTTTCAGAGAAGAGGAGATCAAATCCAGGCTCCATGAGACCGCTTATCTGAACCCGAATCTGACAATCTATTTTTCCGACAAACGTCCGGAAAGCGCCGAAAATATTACATTTCATGAAGAAGACGGGATCGTCGGCTTTGTAAAGGATATCAACGGGAATAAAGAAGCCCTCCATGAGCCTGTATATTTCAGCGGAGAAGCGGATGGGATCACAGTGGAAGTCGCATTCCAGTACGTTAACGAATTTCATGAAAACGTACTCGGATTCTGTAACAATATCTATAATGCCGAAGGCGGTACCCATTTGACGGGCTTTAAGACCATGTTTACCAATGTGCTCAATAATTACGCCCGCGAACTCAATATCCTGAAAGATAAGGATGCCAATTTTACCGGCGCGGACATCCGCAACGGAATGACTGCAGTCGTTTCCATTAAGCATCCGGCGCCACGGTTTGAGGGGCAGACGAAAACAAAACTGGACAATCAGGATGCCACCAAAGCCGTCAGTAAAGTCACCGGAGATGAAGTCGTCCTGTTCTTTGACAGGAATCTCGAAACACTGAAAACGATTCTGTCCTGTGCCGAAAAAGCGGCTAAGATCCGCAAAACGGAAGAAAAAGCCAAGACCAACATGCTGACAAAGCAGAAATATTCCTTTGATTCCAACGGTAAACTGGCTAACTGCGAGTCAAACGACATGTCTAAATGTGAGATCTTTATCGTTGAGGGTGATTCTGCCGGCGGTAGTGCGAAAACAGCCAGAAACAGGATGTATCAGGCAATCCTGCCGATCAGGGGTAAGATCCTAAACGTCGAAAAAGCCAGCATCGATAAGGTATTGGCCAACGCGGAGATCAAAACCATGATCAATGCGTTCGGGTGCGGGTTCTCAGAAGGCTACGGGAATGATTTTGACATTACAAAGCTTCGTTACAACAAGATCATCATCATGGCCGATGCCGATGTCGACGGTGCACATATCTGCACCCTGCTGTTGACCCTGTTCTACCGGTTCATGCCGGAACTGATCTATGAAGGGCATGTATATATCGCGATGCCGCCGCTCTATAAGGCAATGCCGAAAAAGGGCGAGGAAGAATATCTTTATGATGACAAAGCCTTATCCGAATATCGTAAGACCCATACGGATTTCACCTTGCAGCGATACAAAGGACTAGGGGAAATGGATGCGGAGCAACTTTGGGAAACCACGCTGGATCCCGAAAACAGACGACTGAAACGTGTTGAGATCGAGGATGCAAGACTCGCATCCCAGACAACGGAAATGCTGATGGGCACGGAAGTCCCGCCACGAAGGGAATTCATATACCGTCATGCAAACGAAGCAGCACTTGACGTGTGAGTAAAATATCTGGAGAAAAGCATCAATGGCCAAGCGGATCAAAGAAAAACCACCAATAGAAGAAACGATCATTAAAACAGAATTTTCCGATATCATGCAGAAATCCTATATCGATTATGCGATGTCGGTAATCATTTCCAGAGCTCTGCCGGATGTCAGGGACGGCCTGAAGCCGGTACAGCGCAGAACGCTTTACGACATGTATGAACTGGGGATCCGGTATGACCGCCCGTACAGGAAATCAGCCCGTATTGTCGGTGATACGATGGGTAAATATCACCCGCACGGAGACAGTTCCATCTATGAAGCGCTGGTTGTCATGTCACAGGACTTTAAAAAAGGAATGGCTCTGATCGATGGCCACGGTAACTTCGGTTCCATTGAAGGGGACGGCGCGGCTGCCATGCGTTATACGGAAGCCCGTCTGATGAAAGTCGCGCAGGAGGGAATGCTTGCCGATCTGGATAAGGATGTTGTCGATTTCATACCCAATTTCGATGAAACCGAAAAGGAACCGACCGTTCTTCCCTGCAAATTCCCGAATCTTCTGGTGAACGGATCCGACGGTATTGCCGTCGGCATGGTCACTTCCATGCCGCCGCACAATCTGGCCGAAGTGGTAAATGCGGTCAAGGCATATATGCTGAACCCGTCCATTACAACGGAAGAACTGATGAAATATCTGCCCGGTCCCGATTTCCCGACTGGCGGTATCGTAACCAACAAAAGCGAGTTGCTGCAGATCTACGAAACAGGTGTCGGTAAAATCAAAATCCGCGGGAAAATGGTTGTTGAAGAAGCCAAAGGCGGGAAGAAACGGCTGGTGATCACGGAAATCCCGTATACCATGATCGGCGCCAACATCTCGAAATTTCTCGTTGATATCGTTTCGCTGATCGATTCCAAGAAAACAAGCGATATCATCGATATTTCCAACCAGTCCAGCAAGGAAGGCATCCGGATCGTACTGGAACTTAAGAAAGATGCGGACGTGGAAAATCTCAAGAACATGCTTTTAAAGAAGACAAAGCTTGAGGATACGTTCGGTGTCAATATGCTGGCCGTTGCTGACGGAAGGCCGGAAACGCTCGGCTTAAAGAGCATCATCATGCATCACGTGAATTTCCAGAAGGAGATCAATACCCGTAAATACCGGACACTTCTGAATCGCGAGATGGATAAAAAAGAGATCCAGGAGGGCCTGATCAAAGCCTGTGACGTGATCGATCTGATCATAGAGATCTTAAGAGGTTCCACGGACCAGAAAATGGCCAAATCCTGTCTTATGGAGGGGAAGACCGAAGGGATCCGTTTCAAATCCAGGATCTCCAAGAAAATGGCCGAACAGTTACGCTTTACGGAACGGCAGGCAACGGCGATCCTCGAGATGCGTCTGTATAAGCTGATCGGTCTGGAGATCGAAGCACTTTTGAAAGATCATGAACAGACATTGAAAAACATCGCCACATATAAGGATATCCTTCTGAATCCGAAATCCATGGATAAGGTGATCATCAAAGAACTGGAAAGCTATCAGAAGGAATACGGCCGGGAACGCCGTACTGCCATTATCGATGCAGAAGAAATCGTTTACGAAGACAAAAAGATCGAAGAAATGGATGTCGTTGTCATGATCGACAGGTTCGGTTATGCTAGAGCGATCGATACGGTCACTTATGAACGAAACAAGGAAGCGGCAGACAGTGAAAACCGGTACGTATTTACAACCCTGAATACAGGCCGGCTGTGTATTTTTACGAATATGGGCCAAATGCATTCCGTTAAAGTCGGCGATATCCCGTTCGGTAAATTCCGGGATAAAGGAACGCCGATCGATAATATCAGTAATTACAACAGTCAGAATGAATTCGTGATCCATATTGCTCCAATGAGTGATGTGGTCATGCAGAAGTTGATGTTCGTATCCAAATATGCGATGATGAAACAGGTATACGGAACGGAATTTGACGTCACCAAGCGTACTGTTGCCGCAACCATGTTATCCGGCGGCGACGAGTTGCTATGCGTATGTCCGATGATCGACCAGAAACAGGTCGTTCTGCAGACAAAGACCGGCATGTTCCTGCGTTTTCATATTGATGAGGTACCGCAGAAAAAGAAGGCAGCGGTCGGTGTGCGCGGAATGAAACTGGCAGTACATGACGAAGTGGAACAGGTGCATTTTCTGTCGGACGATACGCCTACTGTCATTGAATATAAGGGTCGTAACGTCGAACTGAACAGACTGAAGATCGCGAAGCGGGATACAAAGGGTTCCAAACTGCGCTGAATGAACAATGATGGAGTATTCGTATGAGAGTGATCGCAGGAAGTGCAAGAAGATTATTGCTGAAAACACCGGCAGGCACGGATACAAGACCGACAGCTGACAAATACAAAGAAACGCTATTTAACGTTTTGCAGCCTTATCTGTATGCGGATACCGAATTTCTTGACCTGTTTGCAGGCAGCGGTGCGATCGGGATCGAGGCTTTAAGCCGCGGGGCAGGCCATGCCGTATTTGTTGAAAAATCCAAACCGGCACTGCAATGCATCCGGGAGAACCTGGAAATAACACATCTTACCGACAAGGCGACCGTGATCGCGCAGGATGCGATGTCCGCGCTTAACAGGCTGCAGGGACAGAAAACGTTTGATCTGATCTTTATGGATCCTCCATACGGACTGAATCTCGAAAAGGAAGTTTTATTATTCCTGCAGAACAGTACCCTGATCCATCCCGATACCATGATCGTGACGGAAGTTTCTAACAATACGGATCTTTCTTACCTGCATGATCCGGATTCCCGTTTCGAGATCGTAAAAATCAAAGAATATAAGACCAATTCACATATATTTATTTCGATCAGGGATATCTGACCGGATAAAAGGAGAGAGGTAAATCATGAAAAAAGCCATCTATCCCGGAAGCTTTGATCCCGTCACGTACGGACATCTTGATATCATCAGGAGAGCCGCATCAATATTCGATGAAATCACGGTTTCCGTACTGAACAACAGGGGGAAAAGTCCGTTGTTTTCTGTATCGGAACGTGTTAATATATTAAAGGAAGTCACAAAAGACCTGCCAAATGTAACCGTTGACAGTTTTGACGGTCTCTTGGTGGATCATGCGATCAAAAGCGGAGCGGACGTAGTGATAAGGGGACTGCGTGCGATCACGGATTTTGAATACGAACTGCAGCTTGCACAGACCAACCGGAAACTTTGTGAAAAGGTTGACACGGTCTTTCTGACCACCAGTCTGGATTATGCCTACTTAAGTTCCTCAACCGTTAAAGAAGTAGCAAGTTACGGCGGTGATATTTCAAAATTTGTTCCGCAATATGTTGCAGACCAAATCTATTACAAATTTAAAAAAGGGGAGTAATTATGTACAGCAGAATCGAGCAGATCATCACGGAAATCGAGGAATACATGGAAGGATGTAAATTTGCCCCGTTTTCCAACACCAAAATTCTTGTAGAAAAAGACAAAATGGATGAACTCCTCCGGGACCTTCGCGCAAAGACGCCGGATGAGATCAAACGTTACCAAAAGGTCATCAGCCAGAAGGAAGAAATCTTAAATGACGCACGTGAACGGGCCGATGCACTGATCACGGAAGCGCAGGTTCATACGGATCAGATGATCGAAGAACACGAGATCATGCAGCAGGCCTATGCACAGGCCAACGAGATTGTGAATCAGGCGACCGAGCAGGCACAACAGATCGTTGATCAGGCAACGGAAGAAGCAAACGGTGTGCGCCAATCCGTTATGGATTATACGGATGACATGCTGGCAGAACTGCAGAACATCGTTTCTCATGCCATCGATACGGCAGAAGCGAAATACGGGGATCTGCTGACACAGCTGAAAGACAGCCAGAAAGTTATTGCCAAAAACAGGGATGAACTGAAGCCGAAACAGGAGGCAAAGGATGATATCGCCTCACCGGATGTTCTGATCTGATATTTAAGAGGACAACATGCGTATACTGAACAATCTGCAACCGGAAAAAGTATTTTACTATTTTGAAGAGATTTGCTCCATACCGCACGGATCAGGGAATATGGAGGCGATCTCTTCTTATGTGGTGAATTTTGCCAAATCCCATGAGTTAACCTATGTTACCGATCAGACGGGAAACGTGATCATCTATAAGTGTGCATCTAAAGGTTATGAAAAAGCGCCCGCCGTGATCCTTCAGGGACATATGGATATGGTATGCGAGAAAAATTATGAGCTTGCATCCAAATTTGATTTCAAAAAAGACGGATTAAAGCTTGAGGTTTCCGATGAGTATGTCTATGCCAAAGGTACAACGCTCGGTGGTGATGACGGAATTGCCATTGCTTACATGCTCGCTCTTTTGGACGGGGATTACACGCATCCTGCGATTGAATGTGTATTTACCGTCGATGAAGAAACCGGCATGTATGGTGCGTGGGCACTTGATACTGCTTATCTGAAAGGCCGCAGGCTATTAAATCTCGACAACGAACTGCAGGGCGAGATCTTAACAAGCTGTGCCGGCGGAAGCCGTGTAATCTGCCGTGTTCCCGTACGTTACTGCGAAATGCAGGGTGTGAAGTGTAATCTGGTGATCTGCGGGCTGCAGGGCGGACACTCCGGAACGGAGATTGACAAATACCGCGGAAACGCCAATCTGTTAATGGGCAGAATGCTTCATTTTGTCGGGAAACAGATCAGTTACGAGATCGTTTCCTTAAATGGCGGACTGCAGGATAACGCGATCCCGCGAGAAGCAAAAGCACAGATTTTGGTTGATGCGCAGGATGTGGAGAAACTCGAAGGCATCGTTGCCGAATATGAAAAGATCATCCAAAACGAATATCATTCCGTAGAGCATAATATCACCATCTATTGTGAGACATTTGACAGTGTCAGGAAGTCCGTTCTGACACCGAAGACCAGAGAACGTGCCATTTTCCTCCTGATGACCATTCCCGACGGGATCCAGAAGATGAGCATGAATACGGAGCATCTCGTGCAAACGTCCAGTAATGCAGGGATCATGCGTCTGTTAGACGATTATTTTGAACTGATCGTATCCGTACGCAGTTCGATCACTTCGGAAAAGATCGCACTGCGCGATAAGATCCAATATCTCACGGAAACGATCGGCGGAAAGTATATTGTTGAATCCGATTATCCCGCGTGGGAATATAAAGAAGATTCCGCACTTCGTACACTTGTTTTTGATGTATATCAGCAGTGCTTTGGCAGAAATCCGCATATGGTCGGTATCCATGCGGGACTGGAATGCGGGATTTTCTACGAAAAACTCCCGGATCTTGACATTGTTTCTTTCGGACCGACCGTAGAGAATATCCATACGCCAAAAGAAAAACTTGATATCCGTTCCACACAGGAAACATGGGACTTTCTCTTGAAAGTACTGGAAGCTTTAAAGTAAGGTCTTTTCACAAGAGGTGACAGTATGGACGTTCCGGAACAATATATGCAGAACATGCAGGAATTGCTTGGGGACGCTTTCGATGATTTTGCCGCCTCTTTTTCTATGCCTTCTTTTCACGCTCTTCGCGTGAACACGCTACGTTCCGGGGCTGATGAAAACATCATAAAACTGCCGTTTGTTACGGATCGTGTTCCTTATGTACAAAATGCTTTTTTTGTTGCCGTAGGAGAGAAACCATCCAGGCATCCTTATCATGCGGCAGGACTTTATTACCTGCAGGAACCGTCGGCAATGCTCCCGGCGGACCGTTTACCGGTTCATGAAGGAAATCTCGTTCTGGATCTTTGCGCAGCACCCGGCGGAAAAGCGACTGCAATACTTGCCAAATTAAACGGAACCGGGATCCTTGTTGCAAATGATATCAGTGTCAGCCGCACACAAGCACTGGTCAGCAATCTGACCTATACCGGTGCGGACAATTATTTTGTTACGGCTGAATCACCCGAACATCTGGCAAAATCTTATGGTGCCGTATTTGACAGCATCATTGTGGATGCACCCTGTTCCGGAGAGGGGATGTTTCGTAAGGATCCTTCTCTGATCCGTGACTGGGTATCGAAAGGACCGGGGCATTATGTACCGATCCAGCGCCAAATCCTGGCAAATGCCGTGTCATTATTAAAAAACGGCGGCTATCTGCTGTATTCCACCTGTACATTTTCGACAGCAGAGGATGAAGAGCAGATCCTATGGCTTTTAGAGCAATATCCCTGCATGCATCCCGTTCCCTTAGCACCTTCTGACGGCCTGATGCAGGGTTTCAAAGGACTATCCTGCGCACTCCGTGCTTTTCCGCATAAGATCAGCGGTGAAGGGCATTTCCTTGCGCTCCTGCAAAAAAAAGACGGGGATGATCCCATTACAACCATGCAGAGCATTCCGTTAAATGCGCATCCTTTGCCGAATGAATTCGATCATTTAACGCAAATGATGCGTCAAATGCCCGACCGGAAACGGCTCATGATCCATAAAGATCATGTATATTACCTGCCGACAGATTACGAGCGCATCTATCGCAGGGATATCCGTTTCCAAAGGACCGGATTGTTGCTTGGAGAGATCAAAAATGGGCACTTTAAACCTGCACAGGCGTTTGCTCTTTCATTAAATGCTGACGATTTTGAAAACGTCTGCAATTTGCCTTCCGATGATGAACGCGTGATCCGTTATTTGCACGGTGAGACCATTCCCTTTGATCTGCCGGGAATTCCGGACAACGAAGACCTCTTATTCTGTACGGACAATTATGCGCTCGGATTCGCCAAAAAGAGCAGGAATATGTTGAAAAATCGTTTGAATCCGCATTTTCGATGGATGTGAAACCTATGAAGAAAAAAGAAAAAGGCAGTTACGGCTATATCAGAAGACAACAGTTCCTGACGATCATAAGGACGGTTATTTTGTTTGCACTTTCTCTCGGTTTATATGCGACCGGTCTGATCACGACCGGGTCCAATAAAAATCTGTTAACCGTCATTGCGGTACTGGGATTGTTGCCTGCGGCAAAAAGCATGGTCAACATGATCATGTTCCTGCGTTTCAGATCTCTGGATCCTGCATCCTATGCACAATATGAATCCGCGTTAAACGGTGTTGCCGTTCTTTACGAGAATATCCTGACGACAAAAGAACAAGCCTATTATCTGCCCGTCCTGGCCTGTTCCAACCATACGGTCTGTGCTTATTGTCCCGGGTCCGGGGAACTGAAAGAGCTCGAATCCCACATCAGGGAATGCGTCAGGACGGAAGGGATCGATATCAGTGTGAAGATCTTTGCCAATGAGCAGCTTTTTCTTGACAGGCTTCCTGGGTTGTCCAAGATGCTTTCCGATGCTTTGGACCAAAAGGATACGGATCGCATTTTTGCGGTTATAAAGGCGGTCTCCCTATGAAAGAATACAGGATCCCGCAAAATGATGCCGGTATGCGGCTCGATAAATTCTGTGCCAGAGTCCTAAAGAATGCGCCTTATTCATTTATCTTCAAAATGCTTCGTAAAAAGAACATCACCCTGAACGGAAAAAAGGCGAAAGGCAATGAACTGCTGCAACCGGAAGATCTCGTGGTCTTTTATCTTTCCGATGAAACCATCGCCTCTTTTGGCAGGGAAACGGCTGATGCACTGTCATGGGAGAATGATCCGTATGAGCCCGAAGTTGTTTTTGAGAATGAACAACTTCTTATCGTCAATAAGCCGGACGGTATGCTTTCCCAGAAGGCCGGCGCGAATGACCGTTCCATGAATGAATACTGTATCCGTTATCTGACGAAGAACGGATCCTATAATCCGTCGGATCCTGCGGCTTTTAAGCCGGCCGTTTGCAACCGGCTGGATCGTAATACATCCGGGCTAATGCTTATCGCCAAGACGCATGCTGCGGCTTCCATGCTTGCAAAAGCATTGCGTGATCGTTCCATGGACAAATACTATGCCTGCATCGTTAAAGGCACGATCCGTGAAGCATTTGTACTGAACGGGTATTTAAAAAAAGACGAGCGCACCAATACCGTTACGATCGTGCCGGATGCTACGGGAGCTGACCGCATCGAAACTGCATTTGAGCCGTTATCGGATCAAAACGGGCTGACATTGCTTAACGTAAAACTGGTCACCGGAAAATCCCATCAGATCCGCGCACACCTTGCTTCGATCGGACATCCGATCCTGGGCGATCCCAAGTACGGGGATTCCAATTTTAACCGGGAATACGGATGCAAACACCAGTTGCTACACGCTTATAGGATCAAAATGCCCGTTTTGACTGACGCTTTATCCGATTTATCCGGCAGGGAATTTGAAATATCCTTTCCCAAAGAATTTTCCAAGTATATGAGGATCTGATCATGGCTACCTGGAACAGCAGAGGATTACGGGGATCCACCCTTGAGGATCTGATCAACCGGACAAATGAAAAATATCTGGAAAGCCATCTGGCACTGATCCAGAAAATCCCGACCCCGATCACGCCGATCACGATCGATAAGCATAATCATCAGATCACGCTTGCCTATTTTGATCAAAAGAGCACGGTCGATTATATCGGCGCCGTACAGGGGATTCCGGTTTGCTTTGATGCCAAGGAATGCGCAAAAGACACGTTTGCGCTCGCAAACATCCATGACCATCAGGTTGCCTTTATGCAGGAGTTTGAACGACAGGGTGGAATCGCTTTTTTCCTGATCTTTTATTCGCATAAAAACCTCTTTTATTATCTTCGTCTAACCAAACTGATGGAATTCTGGACACGCATGCAGGAGGGCGGAAAAAAGAGTTTCCGCTACGAAGAGATCGAAACGGAATATCTGCTTCCGTCCAGATCGGGGGTATTGGTACCTTATCTGGACGGGATCAAACTTGATCTGAAAGAACGCGATTGACAAACAGTTGCCTGGTTTGTATAATCAACTAAATATCAACGTGGTAGCATGGTAGCACGTTACAGCGCTAAAGTGAGGAGAACATGAAAGAACGATTATTACATACCCCTGAAGGTGTCAGGGATATTTACGGGTCCGAATATGCCGGAAAAGTCAGATTGCAGAATATACTCTTAACACAGTTCCATTTATACGGCTATGAGGATATCCAGACCCCGACATTTGAATTCTTTGATAATTTGCGAGCAATATCGGAACGATTCCAAGCAGAGAATTATACAAATTCTTCGACAAAGAGGGAAATACGCTTGTTCTTCGTCCCGATTTTACGCCATCCATTGCCAGATGTGTCGCAAAATACTACATGGATGAGACCATGCCGATCCGGTTCTGTTATCTCGGTAATACCTTTGCCAATGTTTCGGATCTGCAGGGCCGCCTGAAAGAATCAACACAGGTTGGCGTAGAACTGATCAATGATGACAGTGCTTATGCTGATGCGGAAATGATCGCACTCATGATCAAGAGCCTGCAATGCAGTGGTCTGAAGGATTTTCAGATCACGATCGGCAATGTGGAATATTTCAAGGGACTCAGTGAAGAATGCGGGATCGATCCCGATACGGAAATGGATCTGCGTGATTATATTTCCAACAAGAACTATTTCGGTGCACAGCAGATCTTAAACAACAGAAATATTGCGGATGATACCTGTCAAAAAATCTTACGCGTGACGGAACTGTTCGGATCGATCGATAATGTCTTAAAAGCTCGGGATATCGTAACAAATGAGCGGTCCCTTAATGCCATCAACCGCCTTGAAAAGATCCATGAGGAGCTGCGCGCACAAAATCTGGCGCAATACGTGACTTATGATATCGGCATGTTGTCGAAATATCACTATTATACCGGTGTGATCTTTAAGGCATACACGTACGGATGCGGTGATGCGATCATGAAGGGCGGGAGATATGATAAACTGCTTTCCGAATTCGGTAAAGATGCTTCCGCGATCGGATTTGCCGTTGTGGTGGATGAATTATACCAGACCATCCGGCGGGTCGGCCTTATTACGGAACGCAAAAGTGAAGCCGTTGTGCTTTTATTTGATGAGGAAAAACGGCATGAAGCCTATCAGATGGCAGCGGATCTTAGAAACCGTCAGGTCAAGACCATTTTGCTGAAAAAGGACGGCGTAAAAACCGACGACGATTACCGGAAATATGCTGAGTCCTTCGGATATGAATTAAGAGAGGTTTAATATGGGAAACAGTGATAAATACCTGACCTTTGCGCTCGGCAAGGGTCGTCTTGCAAGCAAAACGCTGGCGTTATTTGAAGAGATCGGGATCACTTGTGAAGAAATGAAAGATAAGGATTCCCGGAAACTGATCTTTACGAACGAAGAACTTAAATTCCGGTTTTTCCTGGCCAAAGGGCCGGATGTCCCCACCTACGTCGAATACGGTGCTGCCGACATCGGTGTTGTTGGCAAAGATACGATCATGGAGGAAGACCGCAGAAATTATGAAGTTCTGGATCTTAAATTCGGAAAATGCAGGATGTGCGTGTGTGGTCCGGCTGAGGCAGGAGAACTTCTGAAGCATCATGAAATGATCCGTGTGGCCACGAAATATCCGCACATTGCCAAAGACTATTTCTATAACCGTAAGCTGCAGACTGTAGACATCATAAAGCTTAACGGTTCGATCGAACTGGCACCGATCGTCGGGTTATCCGATGTGATCGTGGATATCGTGGAAACCGGCTCGACACTTCGTGAGAACGGACTTGTAGTTCTGGAAGAAATCTGTGATCTGTCTGCCCGCATGATCGTCAATCAGGTAAGCATGCGCATGGAATCGGAGCGGATCAACAAACTGATCAAGGATCTGAAGGAGAAACTATGAAAATCGTAAAATTAAATAAACAAACCAAACAGGATATCCTGACTAATCTTCTGAAAAGAAATCCGGGGCAGTATACGGAATATGAGCAGACCGTGAATGAGATCCTTGCTGATGTCAGGGAGAACGGAGATAAAGCGGTATTTTCATACACAGAGCGTTTTGATCACTGTAAACTGAACGCGGATACCATCCGCGTCACGGAAGAAGAGATTCAGTGTGCCTATGACGCTTATGACAAGGATCTGATCCGCATCATGGAAGATGCTGCCGCAAATATCATCAGCTATCACCAAAAACAACTGACAAACAGCTGGATCGAAACAAATGAAAACGGATGTATCCTGGGGCAGAAGATCACCCCGATCGATACGGTCGGCGTATATGTGCCGGGCGGGAAAGCAGCTTATCCTTCCTCAACGCTGATGTGTATCCTGCCTGCAAAAGTTGCAGGTGTAAGACGGATCATCATGACAACACCCTGCAATGCCGAGGGCAAAGTGCAGGATTGTACGCTGGTTTCCGCAAAGATCGCCGGAGTTGATGAAATCTATAAAGTCGGCGGTGCTCAGGCGATCGGCGCAATGGCATTCGGAACAGAAAGCATCCCGAAAGTTGACAAGATCGTCGGACCGGGGAATATTTTTGTCGCATTAGCCAAAAAAGCCGTTTTCGGATATGTATCCATCGATTCCGTTGCGGGTCCGAGCGAGATTTTGGTGATCGCGGATGAAAGTGCCGATCCGTCTTATGTGGCCGCAGACCTGCTGTCACAGGCAGAACATGATCAGCTGGCATCCGCCATTCTGATCACGACTTCTGAAAAGCTTGCCGAGCAGGTACATAATGAAGTCGAAAGGATGACCAAAACGCTGAGCAGGCGGGAGATCATTGAAGCATCTCTTGAAAATTACGGTTACATCCTGCTGGCTGATTCCATGGAAGATGCAATGGATGCCGCAAATGCGATCGCATCCGAACATGTCGAGATCCTGACGAAAAATCCGTTTGAGACCATGGGCAGGCTTAAAAATGCCGGTGCCATTTTCTTAGGTCCCTATTCTTCCGAACCGCTCGGAGATTACTATGCAGGACCGAATCATGTGCTTCCGACCAACGGGACCGCAAAATTCTTTTCGCCGCTTGGTGTCGATGCATTTATCAAAAGGAGCAGCATCATATCTTATTCAAAAGAAGCGCTTTTAAATGCCGCGGAAGATATTGCGAAATTTGCGGATGCGGAAGGACTCACGGCACATGCCAATTCCATCCGCATCAGAATGGACTAAAGAGAAAAAAGGAGAGTATGATGGAACGAATTGCCAATCTGGAACGCAAAACAAACGAAACACAGATCAAATGCAGCTTTTCACTGGACGGAACCGGGATCTCCAAAATTGATACGGGGATCGGTTTTTTCGATCATATGCTGGACGGCTTTACAAGACACGGCTTATTTAATCTCGAATTGTCCGTATCCGGTGATCTTGCGGTAGATGCTCACCATTCCGTGGAAGATACCGGTATCGTTCTCGGAAACGCGATCGCAAATGCCGTGGGTAATAAAACCGGGATCTGCCGTTTCGGACAAATGATCCTTCCGATGGATGATGCGCTGGTGCTGTGTGCGGTCGATCTGAGCGGCAGACCTTATTTTGCATATGACGCGGCATTTTCGGAGGAGCGCATCGGATATCTGGATACGGAACTGATCCGGGAATTCTTCTATGCAGTCAGCTACAGTGCCGCGATGAATCTGCATATCCGGGTTCTGGCCGGTCAAAACGGGCATCATATTGCGGAAGCCATGTTTAAAGCTTTTGCGAAAGCACTTGATCAGGCTACCAGATTTGATGAACGCATCAAAGATGTATTAAGCACGAAAGGAACTCTTGCATGAGCGCAAAATTACTCATTCCATGTATTTATCTGAAAGATGAAAAACCGGTCAGGGGATTTAAGGATTTCACTGTCCTGTCCCCTGATACCGTGGCATATATCGTCAGTCTATGCGGTTGCGGTGCGGATCAGCTGCTGATCTTCGATCTTTCGGAAACGGAAGCGGAGCATGAAGCACACATTCTCCTGATCAGGCAGATCAACCAGCATATCGATATTCCTTCCATAGCAGCCGGAAACATCAACCGGCTGGAAGATGTCAAAAAGCTGCTTTATGCCGGTTGTAAGTCTGTTGCCCTGAATATGGCAAAACAAAGCAATATCGATCTGATCGAAGAAGCCGGAAAGCGCTTCGGGAAAGAAAAACTGATGGCCTGCGTGGATGCGGAAGAACAGATCCTCGGGCATGCATCTGATCTTCGTGAATTTGTGAACGGGATCGTTTTGCTGAACAATGAGATCAAAGAAGATTACGCGGCTTTTCGTCTGCTTCCGCTACTAAACCTGGCGGATGATGCCCTTGCCGCATCGTTGCTTGGCCAAAACTGTGTCTTTGGCCTTTCCGGTGATTATATCAATCAATGCGCAGATTCCCTGATGGAACGCAAAATACAATTCCGGGAAAACGGGATCGATATCAATCTTTTTGAAAGCACGCTTTCCTTTGACGATCTGAAACTGAATACGGACGGACATGTGACTGTTGTGGTGCAGGATTACCGTACGGATGAAGTATTGATGGTCGCATACATGAACCGGGAAGCATATGATATGACTGTAAAAACCGGCAAAATGACCTATTATTCAAGAAGCAGGAAAACGCTTTGGATCAAAGGCGAAACAAGCGGGCATTATCAATATGTCCGTTCCCTGTATGCGGATTGTGATCATGATACGCTTTTAGCCAAAGTACATCAGATCGGCAGTGCCTGCCATACCGGAAACCGTTCCTGTTTCTTCGAAGAGATCCTGCATACCGAGTACCTGAACAGAAATCCTCTGAAGGTCTTCGAGGATGTTTACAATGTCATTAACGATCGCAAAGTGCATCCGAAGGAAGGCTCCTATACAAATTATCTGTTTGATAAAGGTATGGATAAAATTCTGAAAAAAGTAGGAGAAGAGGCCACGGAGATCGTGATCGCCGCCAAAAATCCCGATCACGAAGAAGTAAAATACGAAATAGCCGATTTTCTCTATCACGTGATGGTACTGATGGCAGAATGCGATCTCACATGGGCAGATATCACGACAGAACTGGCAAACCGATAAAAAGATATGAAAATCAAAAAAAGACTGGATTTTTCATTCAAAGGCTTGTATAATGATTTACATAAGTTATCTATCATAGGGGAGTCTCAATAAGGAGGTAGTCAGATGATGACAAATTTATTCAGAAAAATGCTTGTCGGAGGCATTGCAATGGTCGGACTTTGTGCCGTACTGTTGACGGTTCCGGCACAAGCGAAAGCCAAACATACCGTAACGTTTATTTACGGAACCAAAGTCAATACCCAGCAGGTTCCTGACGGCGGTAATGCCGTTGTTCCGGTTGATACGGGAATTGTAGGGTATACATTCCTCGGCTGGACGGATTCCTGCATGAATGTCAAGAGCGATAAGCTGATCCTCGGCATGTATGTCAATAATACGCCTTATGCGGCAGCAACCAATTCGACATCCAATGTCAAGAAGATCAATGACAATAAATCGGCTCCGTTCTTACCCTGGTGGGATGGAACAAAAGGTGTTCCGGGTGTAACATGTGTAGTAAGATGGTACAACGGACATAATAATGAACTTTGGAAGACCGAAGTCGTGCCTTACGGCTCATCTCTTCCCGATCCTGCAGATCCCTGCATTGACGGTTATGATTTTGTAGGCTGGGAAGGATCCTGGAAGAATATTACGGAAGACAGAGCCATCAAGGCGTGGTATTACAGAGCATATACGGTAAACTTCTATGCACAGTTTCCTGACGGTCATCAGGAATACTTAGAGACACAGCATATCCGTTACGGAGACAATGCAAGAGAATGCCATCCGTACTTCGAATGGTATCGGTTTGACAGATACAGCAGAAGTCTTGAAAACGTAACAGAAGATATGGATATTACCGTATATTACAAGGAATAATCCGATGTTCAACACAGGCAGGATGGCAAATGCCATCCTGCTTTTTTTATTGTTTTTTTTGGGCTTATACCGTATACTATATGTGGTATTTTTTACATTTTTCATACATAGATGGAGTGTTTTTGATGCATTTGGCCCTGACCGATCAGATCCTCAAAGAAGTCGAAAAACCCGCACGATATATCGGTGGGGAGATCAACGCAATACATAAAGAACTGTGCGACGCAATGATCCGTTTTGCGATGTGCTTTCCGGACATTTATGAGATCGGGATGTCCCATCTTGGTGCACAGATCATCTATGCCATGTTAAATGAACGGGAAGACGTATGGTGTGAACGGGTATACTCGCCATGGACCGATCTGCATAAGATCATGAAAGAGCAGAAGATTCCGTTGTTTGCACTGGAATCGCAGGATCCGGTGAAAGATTTTGATTTTCTTGGGATCACACTTCAATATGAGATGTGCTACACCAATGTTTTACAGATTCTTGATCTTTCCGGCATTTCCATGTTTTCTGCAGACCGGAACAATGACGATCCGGTCGTGATCGGCGGCGGCCCGTGTGCCTATAATCCGGAACCCATTGCAGATTTCTTTGACCTCTTTTATATCGGAGAAGCTGAGACCGGTTACGATGCCCTGCTGGATCTCTACAAGACACATAAAATGAGCGGGAAATTTGACCGTAACGAATTTTTACATGAGGCCGGTAAACTCCCCGGAATCTATGCACCTAAGTTTTATCAGACGCATTACGGGGCAGATCACACGCTCACTTCTTTCAAGCCGATATATGAAGACCTGCCGCACACGATCAAAAAAGCGGTCTGTATGGATTTAAACGACGCGCCTTATATCACTAAGCCGATCGTACCTTATCTTAAAGTCACGCAGGATCGCGCAACACTTGAGATCCAAAGGGGCTGTATCAGGGGATGCAGATTCTGTCAGGCCGGGATGATCTACCGGCCGGTGCGGGAACGGGATGAAAAAAAGCTTGAGACATTGGCCAGGGAAATGCTTGAAAACAGCGGTCATGAGGAAATCTCCTTAAGCTCCTTAAGTTCGAGCGATTATTCCGCCTTACCGGAACTGGTCAATTATCTGATCGAATATGCCGGAGAACAGCGGGTCAATATTTCCCTTCCGTCTTTAAGGATCGATGCCTTTTCCCTCGATGTCATGCGCAGAGTACAGGATATCCGGAAGAGTTCGCTGACATTTGCACCGGAAGCCGGTTCGCAAAGAATGCGTAATGTGATCAACAAAGGATTGACGCAGGAAGATATCCTGAAGGGTGCCGGAGATGCTTTCCTGGGCGGCTGGACACGGGTAAAGCTGTATTTTATGCTCGGATTACCGACGGAAACGGATGAAGACCTTCTGGCGATCCCATTGCTATGTAATGAGATCGCAAAGTTGTATTATGAACTGATCCCAAAGGAACAGCGGAAAGGACGTGTTCAGATCGTCGCTTCAAGCTCTTTTTTTGTTCCGAAACCGTTTACGCCGTTTCAATGGGCCGCAATGGATAAAAGAGAGGATTTTCTGCGTAAGGCGGCATTTGTCAACCACGCCATGCACGAACAACTGAATGCCCGAAGCATCAAGTATAACTGGCATGATGCCAGTGTCAGTGAGCTTGAAGGAATTCTTGCAAGAGGGGATAGGCGACTATCCGCGGTGTTACTGTATGCTTACGAGCACGGCGCATTATTTGATGCCTGGACCGAAACGTTTCATAAAGAGCCATGGGATGAAGCTTTTTTAAAAACAGGGATCGATCCTGCCTACTACATTCACAGGGAACGCTCCACAGATGAGATCCTGCCATGGGATTTTATCGATATCGGCGTTACCAGAGAATATCTGATGCGGGAATGGGAGAAGGCTCAAAACGGGGTCACAACACCGAATTGCAGGGATCACTGCAACGGGTGCGGCGCTGCCGTATTCGGAGGAGGCATCTGTTATGCGCATTAGGATGAAATTTTCAAAACGCGGATCCCTTAAGTATATCGGACATCTGGATACCATGCGCTATTTCCAGAAGCTGATGCGTCGCGCCGGAATTCCGATCGCTTATTCGAACGGGATGAGCCCGCACCAGATCATGTCATTTGCATTGCCGCTCGGTATCGGGGATGAAAGTGTCGGAGAATATGCGGATATTGAACTGACCGGGTCAGTCAGTTCGACCGATGCGCTTGCGGCACTTGCCGCATGTTCTGCGCCGGGAATTGAGATCCTATCTTTCAAAGCCTTACCGGATGATGCGAAAAACGCCATGTCCAGCGTAGAAGCAGCCGATTATGAGATCGGGTTTACAAATGATCCGGATTTATCCGCATTTTCGACATTTTTTGCACAAAATGAGATCGTTGTTTTAAAGAAAACGAAAAAAAGCGAAAACATGATCGATATCAAACCTTTTATTTTTCAGTATCGTGTTGCTGAAGATCGAATATTTCTGCGTTTGAAGTGCGGAAGTGTCAACAATACGAAACCGGAACTGGTCATGGATGCATTTTATCAATATCTCGGCATTGATTTTGATGAAAATCTGCTTAAGATCAAACGCCTGGATCTGTTAACCGTTAATGGACAGGACTTTATATCATTAAACGATATCGGATTGGAGATTTAGGATGTATCGTGTTGTGATCACACATCTTAAAAATAAGATCATTCTGGCTTATCTCAATGACGATCTGGCAGTCGAACTGCAATTATATTCGGATCAGGTATATCCGGTCGGAACGATCTTCATGGGGCACGTTGCCAGGATCCAGAAAAATATAGATGCGACCTTTGTGGATATCGCTCCCGGAAAAACCGGCTTTCTTCCGGGAACAAGCCACAAAAACGGCAGTCTGATACTGGTACAGCTAGTAAAAGAAGGCACTTCCCAAAAAGCGCCAAAACTTACGGATTCTTTATCCGTATCGGGAAGGTATGCGGTTGTTTATCAAAAAAATGGACCCGTAAAAGCATCCTCCAAAATGAATACGGATACAAAGAACACTTTGATCAATGCGGTAAAAGATCAGCTTAAGGATATCGAAAATGCCGTTGTTCTTAGAACCAATGCCGGAATGGCGGATCCTGCTGACATTGCCTGTGAAATCCTTTGTCTTCAGGAAACATTGCAGCATATCATGAAAACAAAGGATCACAGACCCAAATCCGTTCTGTATTCTCCCGGTACGGAATGGGAAAAGGCACTTATGGGATTCTATACGGATAAACTTGATGAGATCGTTACGGATGATCCGTCGATCTATGCAGCCGTTGAAAAGATTTTTCCCGAAAAAGTCCGGGAAAAAGAGAAGATTACCATACGTCTGTATGCTGATCCCCTGTTAAAGCTTTCGAAACTGTACTCACTGGAAAAGCACCTCAGTGATGCCACAAATAAACGCGTATGGTTAAAATGCGGCGGCTTCCTGATGATCGAACAGACGGAAGCCCTTGTGTCCATTGATGTAAATACCGGGAAGACCGCAAAGATACGGGATAAAGAAGATACGTTTCTCGCAGTCAATCTAGAAGCGGCAGAAGAGATCGCAAGACAACTGCGCCTTAGGAATCTGTCCGGCATCATTATGATCGATTTCATCAATATGCATGATGCAGGAAATGATTCCGCACTCCTTGCAGCGCTTAAAGGCGCATTAAAAGCCGATCCGGTCAAAACGGAAGTGCACGGATTTACAAGTCTCGGTCTAGTGGAAATGACCAGAATGAAGGGAAGAAAGACACTTTATGAGCAAGCAGGAACTGTCTCCGATGATGAAGCTCTATCTGGAGACGAAGGAACAATATAAGGATTGTATTCTTTTTTACCGGCTGGGTGATTTTTATGAGATGTTCTATGAGGATGCCATTCTGGTCTCCAAAGAACTGGAACTGACGCTGACCGGCAAAAATTGCGGACTCAGCGAACGGGCACCCATGTGCGGTGTTCCTTTTCATGCGGCTGACACTTATATCAACCGTCTGATCGAAAACGGCCATAAAGTTGCCATCTGTGAGCAGGTGGAAGATCCGAAACTTGCAAAAGGCCTTGTGAAACGTGAAGTGATCAGGATCGTAACACCGGGTACAAATATAGACATGGAATCCCTGGACGGCTCCCGGAACAGTTACATCATGTGCATTGTCTGTCTTTCAGACCGTTTCGGACTTGGCATCGCGGATATCACCACAGGAGAGTTCCGGCTTACCGAGATGGAATCTCTCAGGAAACTGACTGATGAGATTTATAAATATTCGCCAAAGGAGATCGTCTGTAACGAAGCGTTTTTACTCAGCGGGATCGATACGGAAGATTTAAATGATAAACTGCAGATTTCCCTGTATCCACTGGAATCCTGGTACTTTGATGATGACGGCTGTCTGAATGCGCTTAAAGAGCATTTTCATGTACAATCCCTGTCCGGATTCGGCGTGAATGACTATACCCTCGGAACGATCGCCGCAGGAGCACTCCTGCAGTATCTCTATGAAACGCAAAAGAATGCATTGGAACACATGCGCGTATTGCGCCCATACGATATTTCCTCTTATATGGTATTGGATTCCTCGAGCAGACGCAATCTCGAACTGACGGAAACCTTACGGGAAAAGCAGAAAAAAGGATCGCTCCTCTGGGTACTCGACAAGACCAAAACAGCCATGGGATCCCGGATGCTGCGTAACTTCATCGAACAACCGCTGATCGATAAAAAAATGATCACGGAACGCCTGAATGCGGTCGAAGCTTTCCTGAAACATCCTGTAACCCGTGAAGAAATGCGGGAATACCTGGATGCGGTCTATGACCTTGAACGATTGATGACCAGAGTCAGTTACCGGTCCGTCAATCCCAGAGATCTGCTTGCACTGAAAAATTCCATGCAGATGCTGCCACATGTCAGGGAGCTGTTAAAAGATCTCCCGAAATCACAGTTCATGCCTGTATATGATGCACTGGATCCGTTAACCGATCTCTATATACTGATCGATAATGCGATCTCTGAAGACGCCGGGCTGACCGTACGCGAAGGAGGCATCATCAAAAACGGATACAACGAAACCGTTGATCAGCTGCGCAATGCCAAAACAGAGGGAAAAAAGTGGATGGCTGCGCTTGAGGCAAAAACAAAAGAACGAACCGGAATCCCGAAACTGAAGATCGATTTCAACCGTGTATTCGGCTATTATTACGAGGTTACCAACTCTTATAAGGACCGTGTCCCCGCTGATTTCGTCAGAAAACAGACCCTGACCAATGCCGAGAGATATACGAACGAAGAATTAAAGGAACTGGAAGACACGATTCTGAATGCAGAAGATAAACTGTTTGCCCTGGAGTATGATCTGTTTGCAAATATACGGGAAAAGCTTGCAGAAAACGTTGAGCGCATCCAGAAAACGGCAAAGATCATTGCGGAACTTGACACTTATGCCAGTCTTGCCACTGTGAGTGAGCACAATCATTATGTCAGACCCAAGCTAAACGAAAAAGGCGTGATCAATATCAAGGAAGGCAGGCATCCCGTGATCGAAAAGATTACATATAATGATCTGTTTGTTCCGAACGATACGTATCTCAATAATACGGACAGCCTGATCTCGATCATCACGGGACCGAATATGGCCGGTAAGTCCACTTATATGAGACAGACCGCTTTGATCGTACTTATGGCCCAGATCGGCTGTTTTGTTCCTGCCGCACAGGCTGATATCGGCATTGTTGACAGGATCTTTACAAGAGTCGGCGCAAGTGATGACCTCGCAAGCGGACAATCCACCTTCATGGTTGAAATGACGGAAGTTGCGAACATTCTCAGAAATGCGACCAGCAAAAGCCTTCTGATATTGGATGAGATCGGCCGCGGCACCTCGACATTCGACGGATTGAGCATCGCCTGGGCCGTGATCGAGTATATCAGCAATACAAAACTGGTCGGCGCCAAAACATTATTTGCAACGCATTACCATGAGCTTACGGAACTGGAAGGCACGATCAAAGGATTGAACAATTACTGTATTGCCGTAAAAGAACAGGATGATCATATTGTTTTCCTGAGAAAGATCATAAAGGGCGGTGCGGATAAGAGTTACGGTATTCAGGTCGCCAAACTTGCCGGCGTTCCAGATATCGTCATCGAGCGCGCAAAAGAACTCGTTGCACAGCTTGGGAAAAACGATATCGCAAGATCCATACAGATAATCGCAGGTGAAGAAAGTTGCAAAAAGGCTGATGAAGTCGATCTCAATCAAATGTCATTGTTTGATACGGTCAGTGAAGATGACATCTGTGACGAGATCTTAAAGCTCGATATAGACAGAATGACACCAATGGATGCACTAAATACACTGTCGCTGTACCAGAGCAAATTGAAAAACAGGTGGTAATATGTCCAAGATTCATGTATTAGACAAACTGACGATCGATAAGATCGCTGCAGGCGAAGTTGTGGAACGGCCGAGATCCGTTGTAAA
>JAFYDQ010000061.1 GCA_017544705.1 Lachnospiraceae bacterium
AAAGACTTCTGACCGCGGAACCTAGAAAGATCAATGATTTAGAGGGATCAACGATCTGAAGATCAACAGAAGGGTGTTGATCAAACCGCTCCGGATGAATGAAGGGAATCGTCCGGATGCCGGTTCAAAATGTGAGGGAAACATAAGGGGGATCGGGAGTGACAATTGAACAGAGAGAACGGATCCGCAGAAGAAAACGGCGGAGAAAGAACTTCAGGCGTGCAATGAGAACCATGTTGCTCATTCCATCGAGGATCCCCAGGGTCAGCGAGCATGTGATCGTTACGGCGGTCAAGGCCTGCGAGATCATCGGACTTGCATTTGTGGTCCTTTTGATCTGCAGCATGCTGAATCCGAACGGACTGCTGGCAGCGCTTCGAACAGTCAGCGCACTCGCATTTTTTACACTGTTTTTTTTTATAAAACTTGAGGAATATCAGGATGCTTTGGAACGGTATTCCGCGTTCTAGAAAATCATATTTGGGGAAATTAACATATACTTTTCAGAGCAGGTGAGGGGAACACCTGCTCTGCTCATCTAGAGATTCGCAAGAGATTCGCAAGAGATTCGCAAGAGATTCGCAAGACGAGGAGATTGTATGACGAAAAAATCAAAGCGGGAAGAACTGTTCAGGATCATTTCCATCGGAAACAAATCCGATCTGCCATCCAGGATCTTTGATATCGCGCTGGTCATTGTGATCATCTGTAACCTGGCGGTGACGCTGCTGTCCACGTTTTCCTACTGGGACCGGTACGAAGGGGTGCTGGATACGATCGAATTCATCACGATCATCCTCTTTACGATCGAATACATCCTGCGTCTTCTGACAGCGGATTTCCTCTATCCGGGTAAAAAGAGATGGCTGGCCGCACTCGCGTTTGTCTTCTCCATAAGCGGTGCGATCGATCTGCTGACGTTTCTGCCCTACTACCTGCCGGTCGTTTTCCCGGCAGGTGCCGTGGCTTTCAGGATGCTTCGCGTCATCAGGATCTTCCGGCTGTTTCGCGTCAACGCGCAGAACGATGCGTTCAGCGTGATCCTGGACGTGCTTTATGAAAAACGAAACCAGCTGCTTTTCTCAATCGTCCTGATCTTCATCTTTATGGTTGCGGCATCGCTTTGCATGTATGATCTGGAACATGAGGCCCAGCCGGATGCATTTAAGAACGCGTTCTCCGGGATCTGGTGGTCCGTATCAACGCTTTTGACGGTGGGGTACGGGGACATCTATCCGGTCACGATCCCCGGTCAGATCATGGCGATCATCATATCATTCCTTGGCGTCGGCCTCGTTGCGATCCCAACAGGTATCATTTCCGCCGGCTTTGTCCAGCAATACGGCAAACGTAAATCCGTGCTGCAATACGGCAGCGAACATGAACTGCAGTTTGTGACGGCGACCATTCCTGCAGGTCATCCGTGGGAAGGCAAGGCGCTTACCGACATCGTCTTTCCGCCGCAGTCCATCGTGGTCCTTGTCGTGCGCAATGAAGAGAATCTTCGGCCGGAAGAGGACCTCATCCTTTGTGCCGGGGACCTTTTAGTCATTGCCGCAGGGAGTTATCGCGACAGCGAACAGATGAACCTGCGTGAAGTGAAGGTGGAAGAGCGTAACGAATGGGTCGGCAAGCAGGTCCGAGAACTGCCGTTACTCTCCGATGAACAGGTCGTGATGATCGTTCGGAACGGGCGCACGATCATACCGGATGCAAGCGCCACGATCCGCGCGGGGGATGCCGTTATGCTATACAACCACTGAGAAGTGGTATATACTTGTATTTGAATGATTTTTACGTAAGGAAGTTTTCTTGATCTATGGCTGATATTTCGCGCGCTGAGAATAAAATGGGCACCATGCCCGAAGGAAAACTGCTGATCACGATGTCCCTGCCGATGATGATCTCGATGCTCGTGCAGGCGCTCTACAATATCGTGGACAGCATTTTTGTATCCAGGATCTGCGAGAATGCCCTGACGGCGGTCAGCCTTGCGTTCCCGCTGCAGACCCTGATGATCGGCATGGCGGTAGGCCTGGGCGTCGGCATGAATGCCGTGCTCTCCAAGGCGCTTGGGGAAAAGGATGACGCCAAAGTCACGGCCTCCGCGATGAACGCCCTGTTCATGACCGTGGTCAGCATTATCCTGTTTATCTTCATCGGGATCTTTGCGGTGCGCCCGTTCTATTTAAGCCAGACGGACAATGCCGAGATCGTCGGCTTCGGTGTGGATTACTTAACGATCATCTGCTGTGTCGGTGTCGGCATGTTCTTCCAGGTAGTCTTTGAAAAGATCCTGCAGTCGACCGGCCGGACGATCGAATCCATGTTTTCGCAGCTGATCGGAGCAGTAGTCAATCTGATCTTTGACCCGATCTTAATCTTCGGGCTTTTAGGCTTTCCAAAGCTTGGCGTAAAAGGTGCAGCCATTGCAACGGTTGCCGGCCAGATCGTTGCCGCAACGGCAGGGCTTATTCTAAATCTGAAACGCAATCCCGAAGTGAAATTCCATATCAAAGGATTTAAGCCAAACGGCAGGATCATCCGCGAGATCTATCAGGTAGGTCTGCCTTCGATCTTCATGCAGTGCGTCGGCTCGATCATGACTTATTCCATGAATCAGATCCTGATCGTATTCTCCACGACCGCTACGGCCGTGTTCGGTGTCTATTTCAAATTGCAGAGCTTCGTATTCATGCCGCTTTTCGGGATGAACAGCGGTATGGTACCGATCATTGCATACAACTACGGGGCAAGAAACCGAAAGCGCATGATCCGCACGATCAAATTTGCGACCGTGATCGCGGTATCCATCATGCTCTTCGGGCTGTTCGTTTTCCAGGTATTCCCGTCCCAGCTGTTTGCACTCTTTGATGCTTCGGAACACATGATTGCGATGGGGGATCCGGCACTGCGCGTGATCAGCCTGCATTTCCCGATCGCCGCTGTCTGTATCGTATTCGGCTCCACCTTCCAGGCGCTCGGCAACGGGATGTATTCCCTGATCGTCTCCCTGATCCGCCAGCTGGTGGTACTGCTTCCGGCAGCGTATCTTTTGTCCAAGCTGGGAGATGTCTACTATGTCTGGTGGTCCTTCCCGATCGCGGAAATCTCTTCCCTGATCGTCTCCACGATCTGTATGATCCTAATGTATAAGAATGTGATCTCTAAGGTTCCGGAGGGCGCATGAAGAAGAAACAGCTGCCGGAACGTCCGATGATCCGGATCTCCGTCAGGGATCTCGTCGAATTCATTATGCGCTCCGGCGATATCGATAACCGACACAAAGCAGGCACCGACACGGTTGCCGTGATGCTTGAGGGTGCCAAATTACACCGCATGATCCAGCGCCAGATGGGCACTTCCTATCATGCGGAATTTTTTATGCGCGAAAACATCGCACAGCCTGCCTACGACATCGTGATCGAGGGCAGGGCGGACGGTGTGATTTTTACGGAAGAAAATCCCGATGAGTGCGCCGTGATCGATGAGATCAAGACAACGTTTCGGGAGCCCGAAAAGATCGGAAAGCCTGATGACGTGCATCTGGCACAGGCTAAAGTGTATGCCTATATTTTTGCGAAGCAGCATGCACGAAAAGAGATCGGCGTGCGCATGACCTATGTCAATGTGGACACGCACGAGCTGAAATACTTTCATGAGACCTATACGTTCCGGGAGATCGAAAAGTGGTTTCAGAAGTTGATGAAAGATTACGTGCGCTGGTCGGATTTTGAATTTACCTGGAAGAAGGAACGCAACGATTCGATCAAACAGATCGTGTTTCCGTTTGATTACAGACCGGGCCAGAAGGACCTGGCCGCTTCGGTCTACCGCACGATCTGGCTGAAGAAGCGGCTCTTCATCGAAGCGCCGACGGGGGTAGGAAAGACGGTATCCACGGTATTTCCTGCCGTCAAAGCCATGGGCGAGGGACTGAGCGACAAGATCTTCTACCTGACGGCTAAGACGATCACGCGGACCGTGGCGCTTGACTGTTTTGATACGCTAAGGGACGGCGGCCTTAGGATGAAGACGGTCGTCATCACAGCCAAGGAAAAGACCTGTCCGCTGGATGCGTGCGAATGCAATCCGGATGCCTGCGAGCGGGCAAGAGGACATTTTGACCGGATCAACGATGCGATGTACGACCTGCTGATGAACGAGGATTCGTTTGAGCGGGAGACGGTGGAAGCATATGCGAAAAAGCACTGCGTCTGCCCGTTTGAAATGTGCCTGGACATGTCGCTCTTCTCGGATGCCGTGATCTGCGATTACAACTATGTCTTTGATCCCAATGTCTACCTGCGCCGGTTTTTTGCGGAAGGTGTCGGCGGGGATTATCTGTTTCTCATCGACGAGGCCCACAACCTTGTGGACCGGGCGATGAACATGTATTCCGCGATTTTGATCAAAGAGGATTTTCTGGAAGTTTTATCGATCGTAAAAAAGCTGGATGCGAAGCTTGCCAGGGGCCTGAACAATATCAACAAACAGATGCTGGCGCTGAAGCGGGAATGCGAGGAATTCATGGTGCCGGATTCGATATCGGCGCTCATCGTTTCGCTGAACCGTCTGCAGGCGCTGTTTGAAAAGTTTCTGGATGAAAAGGATAAATTCGATGGAAGAGAAACGGTGCTCGACCTCTATTTTCACGTCAGGCATTTCCTGAACATGTACGACAACATGGGGGACCATGATTACGTGACTTACTGCGAGCACCTGCATGACGGCAGATTTATGGTAAAGCTCCTTTGTACCGATCCTTCGAATTCACTGCGCAAGTGCCTCGATAAGGGCAGGTCGACGATCTTTTTCTCGGCCACGCTCCTGCCGATCACCTATTATCAGAATATGCTCTCGGGAGATCTGAACGATTATACGGTGTATGCACAGTCGGTATTTGACCGGAAAAAGCGCGGGCTCTTTGTCGCCTCCGATGTCAGCAGCAAATATACCAGGCGGACCGCGACGGAATACGGCAACATCGCGAAATACATTTACCACATCACCTCGAAGATGCAGGGGCATTCCATCGTCCTTTCCCCCTCGCATGCCCTTTTGA
>JAFYDQ010000062.1 GCA_017544705.1 Lachnospiraceae bacterium
ACGGGTGAGGAAAAATACAAAGCATATTTTGAAGACCTGCTTGATTCGTACGTGCTGCACGGCTTCGGCTGGCAGGGCGTCGGCGGATTCGGCAATGTTGCTTATCTTCGCATGGATCCGGATCTGCAGGATCCTGCTTATCTGAATAAGATCCGGGAGGATATCGGCAGCAAGGCGGAGATTTACCTGGAAAATTCCAAAACGGACGGTTATATGGTTGATCTGGGTGATAATTATTGCTGGGGTTCCAACTTAAGTGTCTGCGCATACGCAAGGGAAATGATGCTTGCGGCGCAAAATCCCGGGGCGGATGCGGCTTCCTATGAACAGGCCGCCTATGACCAGTTGTCATACCTGCTCGGTCAGAATGCGACCGGATACTGTTTTGTGACGGGCTACGGTTCCCTTTCGCCGCAGAATACGCACCACCGTCCGAGCACCGCAGTCGGGAAGAGCATGCCCGGCATGATCGTTGGCGGACCGGACGGAAACGGGGAAGATTCCTACGTGAAATCCGTGCTTGCGGATATGCCGCCGGCCAAGTGCTATGCGGACAATGCGCAGAGCTATTCGACGAACGAAGTGACGATCTATTGGAATTCACCGTTTATCTATCTGCTGAGCGCAGAACAGAATAGCAATTTTTAGGATGTGAAAAGCAATAATGATATAGTCATAAGAGATATTTAACGGATATTATTTGATTATGAGAGCAAATGAAAGAAAACCCTTAATCACAAGTATCTATACGGCAGATCCTTCCGCACATGTTTATAATGGAAAGATCTATATTTACCCATCCCATGATTTTGAACACGATTGTCCGGATGATGACAACGGCGATCAGTATATCATGAAGGACTACCATATCTTATCCATGGACAGTCTCGATGCGCCCTGTGTCGATAACGGGCTTGCGCTTTCGGAAGACGATGTTCCCTGGGTCAGCGGGCAGATGTGGGCGCCCGACAGTGCTTTTGTGGGTGGCAAGTATTATCTGATCTTCCCTGCCAAAGACCATGACGGTATTTTCCGGATCGGTGTCGCAGAGTCCGACTCTCCGACGGGACCGTTCGTTCCGCAGAAGGATTATATTAAAGGAAGTTACAGCATCGACCCGGCGGTCCTGGTCGATGACGATGACCGGATCTACTGCTACTACGGCGGCCTGTGGGGCGGCCAGCTGGAAATGTGGCAGTCGGGCAGCTTCGATAAGGATGCACATCGCCCCGAAGGTGATGAAGATGCCCTGGGACCGATGTTTGCAGAGTTTAACCGTGGACTGAACGCGTTCATCACGGAGCCGAAACACCTGCAGATCCTGGATGAGAACGGGGCGCCCTTAAAGGCATCCGATGAAGACCGGAGATATTTTGAAGGGCCCTGGATGCATAAACATCACGGCAAATACTATCTGTCCTATTCCACCGGCACGACACATTATCTGTGCTATGCGGAGGGTGATCGTCCGGATGGTCCGTTTACCTATAAAGGAAGGATCATGGAGCCGGTACTGGGCTGGACCACACATCATTCGATCGTGCAGATCGATGGAGAATGGTATCTGTTCTATCATGACTGTGAACTGTCCGGCGGGATCACACATGAGAGATGTGTGAAATATACGCGGCTGAATATCGCGGAAGATGGCACGATTGAGACGATCCGTCCCTACGATTTTTAAGATGTGAATAAATTGTAAATAAATTTTGAATTTTTTGCGTGACATGTGAACAAAAATGTGATATCATCTTTTTTGTATCAGATATAAGGCATAGTGCTTTATATAAAATACCAAGGGAGGAAACAAAATGAAGAAGAAAGTTTTAAGCGTAGTACTGAGCGTTGCTATGGTTGCTACACTGCTTGCAGGCTGTGGCGCAGCAGCAGAAGCTCCGGCAACAGAAGCTCCGGCAGCAACGGAAGAAGCAGCTCCGGCTGAACCTGCAGAAGAGCCTGCAGCAGCTGAAGAAGTTGCAGAAGAGCCGGCTGGCGACAATGTGATCAATCTGTGGTCATTCACAGACGAGATCCCGGGAATGGTCGACAAGTTCTTAGAGGCTAATCCTGATTTTGGTTACACTGTAAACACAACCATCATCGCTACA
>JAFYDQ010000063.1 GCA_017544705.1 Lachnospiraceae bacterium
AAATGGGATATATCACAGGGGAATACATCGGAAAGAGCGAAGCGATTCCATCTTCGATGCAAAGGGTGTCATATATCATGGAATAATACATCGGGAATGGCTATAATATAAGAGAATCGATGCACCAGCCATGGATGAGAGCTTTGGAATGCATCGAATATCTGCAGGAAGGGATCAATTCGATGCAAAGTGCTGATCGCAGCCAATGGTATGAAGAATGCGTGCTCTGTCCGCACAGATGCAGGGTGAACAGGACACAGGGAGAGATCGGATTCTGCGGACAGAGCAGCGAGAGCAGGATCGCGCGTGCCGCGCTCCACTTTTGGGAGGAGCCGGAACTCTCGGGTGTGTATGACAGCGCGGATGGTGATGCGGATGATGATAACGGGCGCGGCTCGGGCACCGTTTTTTTCACAGGATGCAACTTGCGCTGCATCTATTGTCAGAACCATGCGATCAGCAGGGATCGCCTGTCTGGAAGCAGAAGCGAGGGAGCAAGCCCTGGCGGAGATCTCGACACTGACGCCGCCGGTGATATCGGCCGCATCGATCGCGTTGGTCGAAATGTCGACGAAGAGGAATTGGCTGACATCTTCCTGGACCTGCAGCGGCAGGGCGCGCGAAACATCAATCTGGTCACGGCATTCATGCACATGCCGCACGTTTTAAATGCGTTGGACATTGCAAAAGCAAACGGATTGTCGATCCCTATCGTATACAATTCTTCCGGTTATGAATCTCTCGAATTGCTAAAAGCAATGGAAGGCTATATCGATATCTATCTGCCGGATCTGAAATATGTGAGTGAAGATCTTGCTGCGGAACTGTCGCATGCGCCGGATTATCCAAGGGTTGCAAAAGCAGCGATCGCGGAGATGGTCAGACAGACGAAGACCATTGTCAGGCATCTGGTTTTGCCGGGGCATGTGCGGGAGTCAAAGCGTGTGCTGGACTATCTGTATGAAACCTACGCGGAATTATTGGGTTCAGGATCATGCTATGCAGAATCGTTGCAGGAGAAGAACCCGCATGAGAACAGTGATCCGCACCGGCTGCAGATCAGCATCATGTCGCAGTACACGCCGGTCGCGGCAGCGCTGCATGCGCTATCGGGTAGGAAGGATTTCAGACCGCCAGAGAAAGGTGACGGCGCACCGAGAAATGCGCATCCGGAACTTGACAGGCGCATCA
Source organism: Lachnospiraceae bacterium (assembly GCA_017544705.1). Taxonomy (GTDB): domain Bacteria; phylum Bacillota; class Clostridia; order Lachnospirales; family Lachnospiraceae; genus UBA2868. Next base: position 1,192 of record JAFYDQ010000063.1, read on the forward strand.
CGAAGCGCGAATATGACAGAGTAGTCGATCATGCGATCGCGCTTGGCATCACGAACGCCTACATCCAGGGTCGCTCGGTCGCGAAGGAAAGTTTTATACCGCCATTTTGAATCCCTAACCCCGTAGGCCATGCTCCTTCGGAGACATGGCAAACCCCAAAGGTCCATTCCCAAAGGTCCATTCGGGACACGACAAACAAGGAGAAACCATGAAAGCACTTTACTATAACGGAAGCAGCGCACAATACAAAGAGGACGCACCGATGCCGGTATGCGAGCCGGGACAGAGCCTCATTAAGATCCTGCTTGCCAACATCTGCAACACGGACCGCGAGATCTTAAAAGGCTACCGACAGGATTTTCGCGGCATCATGGGACATGAATTTGTGGGCGAAGTCGTGGAGAGTCCGGATCAGGAACTGGTCGGAAAGATTGTCGTCGGAGAACTTAATGAAGGCTGCGGGAACTGCATTTACTGCAGGAGTGGCCGCGAGAAACACTGCTTAAGCCGGAAGGTCATCGGCATGTCCAAGGACGGCTGCTTTGCGGAATACATGAGCCTTGCAACGCATCTCATCCATCCCGTGCCGGAAGGAATGCGCGCTGAGCAGGCGATTTTTACGGAACCGCTTGCTGCTGCACTTGAGATCACAAAACAGGTGCACATTGACCCGGCGATGAATGCAGCGGTCATCGGGGACGGCAGGCTGGCGTACATGATCGCGCAAGTGCTCGCGCTGACCGGGATCGATCTGACCGTTATCGGCAAACACGAAGAAAAACTTGCCTCTTTTTCACCGTTTGCAAAAACGAAGCTGCTGAAAGATTATTACGAAGGGGAAGATCTGTGTGACCTGACGGCTGATGAATGCTTTGAATATGTGGTCGAGGCGTCGGGGTCCGAGAGCGGATTCCCCCTTGCCATGCATCTGGTGCGCAAGATGGGAACGATCATTTTAAAAAGCACCTATGCGGGAACTGCGAACCTCAATATGAGCATGATCCCCGTTAATGAGATCACGGTGGTCGGGAGCCGTTGCGGCCCGTTTGAACCGGCCCTGAAGCTTCTTTCGGAAGGAAAAGTCAGCTTCCCGGACGTGGAACTGTACGAGCTGAAGGACTATGAGAAGGCGTTTGCGTCGCACGCATTCAAAGCGGGGTTCCGGTTTTGAACCACGAACCCCAAAATGAACCCCTAACCCCGTAGGCCATGCTCCTTCGGAGACATGGCAAACCCCAAAGGTCCATTCCCAAAGGTCCATTTGAACGCTAGATGCGTTCACTCCGCTTATGCATTTTCCGGTATTCTCTGGGGGTGAAGCCGGTCACTTCATGGAAGACCTTGTTGAAGGTCGTCGTGGATTGGAAGCCGGCCATAAACGCGCATTCCGTGATGGAATAGCGTTCGTCCGCGAGCAGGTTCGTGGCATTCTGGACGCGGAGGCCGGAAAGATAAGCCGGAAAAGTCATATCCGTGTATTCATTGAATAACTTCGAAAAATAGTAGGGGCTCAGTCCCGCCTGTTCCGCCACTTCCGCCTGGGAAATGTTCTCTGCGGCATGGTCGGCGATGTATCTGCAGGCAAAGCGGATATAGTCCCAGGACCTGTCGGAGAATTTATCATTCCCGATCATTTCGCGATGCTCCTTCATGACGTGTTCGCCGATCAGGATCATGAGCTCATAAATGTGCAGTTTGCACTTCGTTTCCAGGAACAGCTGCTTTCTGAAATAAGTCTCCCGCAGCCGGTCGATGATATCCATCAGTTTATGTGTCAGATAAGGATTTTCCTCTGCCCGGATGTGATGGCATTCGTTCAGGAATCTGCCCGCAGAAGCAAGATCCGTATTCGCTTCAAGGATCCGTGGACTGAACTGGATCAGAATGGCGCCGTCCGGCTCCATGTTCAGCGTTTCGTGCAGTTCTCTCGGCCAGATGAGGATGATATCGCCGACGTGCGGCTGATAGAGCGTCTCCCCGATCTTTAATTCACAGCCTTCCTTGAGGATAAAAGCAAATTCCGCTTCGTTGTGCCAATGCGTCGTGTATTGGGACGGCAGCCCCGTCTCCGTAAAGACAACACCGTGTGCGGTGGGATAATTGATGATCTCGCGTTCCGACATATTCAGTCCCGTCCAATGATGTATTTTTGATCTGTGTAAAAATCAAACCTTAAACGATTATAACAAAAACCGGGCAAAATGCAATAAATTTCTTCTATCAATTCAAACGCCTTTCCGTTATGATTATTCTATCTGTAAGCATAGGACCCGATATTGAATAAAAGCAAAAAATCGTCAATGTGATAATCGAGGAGGCAAAATCATGAAAGCATTGTTTATCGGCGGCACGGGAACGATCAGTGCGGCGATCGTAAGGAGACTTGCGGAAGATCCCATGTGGGAAGTGTGGCTTTTGAACCGTGGCAACAGAAAAGACGCGGTGCCAGAAGGCGTGCATGAGATCATCTGCGATATCTCGGATGAAGCGACGGCGGCAGAAGAACTTGCCGGCATGGAATTTGACGTGGTAAGTGATTTTATCGCATTTACGAAGGATCAGGCAGAGCGCGATTACAGACTGTTCAACGGAAAGACCAAACAGTTCATGTTCATCAGCTCCGCTTCCGCTTATCATAAACCGGCAGCAGGCTACGTGATCACGGAAGGGACCACGCTCGCCAATCCGCACTGGGAGTATTCGAGAAACAAGATCGCGATCGAAGAATTCCTGATGGAAAAATACCGGAATGAAGGATTTCCGGTGACGATCATCCGTCCGAGCCACACCTATGACGAGCGCAACATCCCGCTTGGTGTACACGGCAAAAAGGGTTTTTATCAGGTCATCAAACGGATGATGGACGGCAAGCCGGTCATCATTCAGGGCGACGGTTCCTCGCTTTGGACGGTCACGTTCAATACCGATTTTGCGACAGGTTATGTGGGACTCATGGGCAATCCGCATGCGATCGGCGAAGCCTTCCAGATCACGGGCGATGAGTCGTTAACATGGGACCAGATCTATGCTACGATTGCGGATGCGCTTGGCGTGGAGCTGCATGCGGTGCATGTTTCCTCGGAATTCTTAAGTGCGCTGGGAGATCCGTACGGATTTGATTTTGAAGGAAGCCTGATCGGCGATAAGGCGGTATCGGTCGTCTTTGACAACACGAAATTAAAACGCGCCGTGCCGACAATGGAAACGCGCGTAAGCTTTGCAAAGGGCGTTCGCATCGCACTTGACTACGTGCTCTCGCACCCCGAATGCCAGGTGGAGGATCCCGAATTTGACGCCTGGTGCGACCGCGTGATCGAAACCCTCGAAGAAAGCAAGAAGACATTTCTGTCAAAGAAGTAGAAAAAAATCGTTAAATAGAGCTGGATACAGAATTGGAGGAACCTATGGCGATAGAACTGACAAAAATGCCGAAGCTCGGCTTCGGCCTGATGCGGCTGCCGGAGGATGGCGGCAAGATCGATCTGGAGCATGTGAAGCGCATGGTCGATCTCTATATGAAGACGGGCATGAATTATTTTGACACGGCCTACGTGTACCATAACGGCACCTCGGAGGTCGCGGCCAGAGAGGCGCTCGTGAAACGTTATCCCAGGGAGAGTTTTATGCTGGCGACCAAGCTGCCGGCCTGGGAGATCAAGCAGGAGAGCGATATTGACCGGATCTTCATGGAGCAGTGCGAGAGAGCGGGTGTGGACTATTTTGATTTTTACCTGCTGCATTCTGTAGAAGATGGATCCAACTACGAGATCTATGAGAAATATGACTGCTTCAGCTGGGGCATGAAGCTGAAAGAAGCAGGCAAAATCAAACACCTCGGCTTTTCCTACCACGGCAGTCCGGAGCTGCTTATTGAAGTGTTGGATAAACATCCGGAGACGGAATTCGTGCAGATCCAGCTCAATTATCTGGACCGGACGAACCCGGTGGTACGCTCGGAAAGCCTGTATGAGATCTTGCATGAGCGCAACATTCCGATCATCGTTATGGAGCCGGTAAGAGGCGGGATGCTTGCATCGATGGCGCCGGAGATCGAAGCAAAATTTAAATCAAAACGTCCGGATGATTCGATCGCGTCCTGGGCGCTGCGGTATGTGGCAAGCCTCCCCGGCGTGATGACGGTGTTGTCCGGGATGTCGACGCAGGAGCAGATGGAAGATAACATCAAAACTTTCACGGATTTTGAACCGGTGAGCAACGAGGAGATGACCATCATCAACGAAGTGACCGAAGAGATCCTAAGCATTCCGCAGATCGGCTGTACGGCTTGCAAATACTGTACACCGGGCTGCCCTATGCAGATTTCCATTCCGGATGTGTTCCGCACGGTCAATACACTCCGCCGCTATCCGGATGACTGGAGAGCAAAGAATTTCTATGCGGGGGTGGCAGAGCGCGGCGGCAAGGCCGGCGACTGCATCGGCTGCGGCCAGTGCGAAGGCGTATGCCCGCAGCATCTGCCGATCATCGAGTTGCTTAAGGAAGCGTCGGGGATGCTGGACAAGTAGAGACAAGCCGTGCGGCTTATTAAAGGAGAGAAGGTATGGAAACATTAAAAGCATCAAGAGATGACAGGATCAGCGCAAGCGAGCAGGCGCATCTGAATCTTTCCAGGCAGTTGGCGGGCGAGTGCCCGGTGCTGCTTAGAAATGACGGGACACTGCCGCTTGATCTAAGCGCAAACGGTGGAAAGATCGCACTCTACGGGCGTGGCGTGCGCCAGACGATCAAGGGCGGAACGGGGTCCGGCGACGTGAACACGCGCTTTAGCGTGACCGTGGAGGAGGGCCTGAAGGAGGCCGGGTTTGCCATTGCAACGAATGACTGGCTTGACCGCAACAGCGCTTATTACGCAAAGAAGAAGGCGGAATATGAAGAAGCGCTGGCGGCGGCAGCGGCAAAGGCCGGAATCCCGACGTTCTTAATGGCGTTTGGCATGCCCTTTACCGAACCCGCAGACCTTCTGATCGAACCCGCGGAATTAAAGGGCGATGTGGACACGGCGATCTATGTGATCTCCAGAAATTCCGGCGAAGGGGCGGACCGGAAGGCAGAGCCCGGGGATTATATGTTTTTTACGGAAGAACTCGACAATATCCGCCGTCTTGCAGACTTCTATAAACACACCATCGTGATCTTAAACATCGGCGGCGTCATGGATCTAAGCCCTCTGAAGAAGATCGACGGGATCAGCGCCGTACTGCTGATGAACCAGCTTGGGAACATCGGCGGCCATGTGCTTGCCGATATTTTGACCGGTAAAGTCAATCCCTCCGGGAAACTGGTGGACACCTGGGCAATGCAATATTCCGACTATCCGTCATCTGCCACGTTTTCAAGCAATGACGGAAATGTCGATGACGAATATTACGAAGATGATATCTATGTCGGCTACCGGTATTTTGACAGCTTCGGCGTCAAACCGCTCTATGCGTTTGGCTACGGTTTGTCCTACACGACATTTGCGATCGAAACGAAATCCGTGGCGCAAAACGGCGACCGGATCGAAGTGACCGTATCGGTCAAAAACACCGGAAAGACTGCCGGCAAGGAAGTGGTACAGCTTTATGTATCAAAGCCTGACACGAAACTGGAGAAGCCCTATCAGGAACTGGTCGCTTTTGCCAAAACGGCACAGCTTAAGCCTGGCGAAGAAGAAACACTGGCGATCACATTCCCGATCACGCAGCTGTCTTCCTATTGTGAAGGCTGCGCGTCGTGGGTGATCGCGGACGGGGATTATCTGCTTCGCATCGGCAATGCTTCTGATGCAACGGAAGCGGCCGCAAAGCTGGTTGTAACAGAACTTACAAAGACGGAAGTGTTGAAGAATCTGTTTCCGGAAAAGAGCGCGAAGGGTGCATTGCTTGGAAGTGATTCCTGGGCGAGTCATAAAAAACTAAGCACTCACGCAACGGACTGCGCTGCAAGAAAACAGGCGGATGCTGCAAATGCACCCATAAGCGTAACTTTGGATATGAGCAAAGTGGCTTGCAAAGAGACCGTTTATTCGGCAGAACCGAGAGCGGAACTGACCACGGATCACACGGAGAAGTTAACGCTCTCTGATGTGAGAAGCGGCAAATGCAGCATCGAAGATCTGGTGGCGCAGCTGTCGATCGAAGAACTCGCAGATCTCTGCGTCGGCTCGCTTCGTGCGGGCCTGGCTTCCGTCATCGGCGAAGCCTCCATGACGGTACCGGGGGCTGCAGGCGATTCTTCCGCGGCGCTTTGGAAGGAAAGAGAGATCCCGAATTTGATTTTGGCGGACGGACCGGCAGGGTTAAGGCTGACACCGCACTTTCGGACCGATTTAGACGGCAAGCTGTTAAAGGGCGGCGAGACGTTTGGCGATACCGTGCAGCCGTTTGCTGAAATGGAAGAGGGGACCTATATCGATTATTACCAGTATTGTACGGCGATCCCGATCGGCTGGGCGCTGGCAAGTGCATGGAATCCGGAGCTTCTGGAAAAAACCGGGGAAATGATCGGCGAAGAGATGGAGCAGTTTGGCGTGGACTTATGGCTCGCGCCTGCCATGAACATCCACAGGAATCCGCTCTGTGGCAGGAACTTTGAATATTATTCGGAAGATCCGTACGTTTCCGGTATCGCGGCAGCAGCGATCACCAAGGGCGTGCAGGCAGCAACGAAGGGCGGCACCACGATCAAGCACTACGCCGCAAACAATCAGGAAAATAACCGCAATTATACCAATTCCCATATCAGCGAACGGGCGCTTCGTGAGATTTATTTAAAGGGCTATGAGATCTGCGTAAAAGAAGCAAAGCCGCTTTCCGTCATGACCAGTTACAATCTGATCAACGGCACGCACAGCGCCTGCAACTATGACCTCATTCAGAGCGCGCTCAGGGATGAGTGGGGATTTGACGGCGTCGTCATGACCGACTGGTTTGCAAGTAAGGATATGCCGCAGATCACACCGCCGTCGGAAATCTATCCGTGTTCTTCACCGACCGGCTGTGTTTATGCGGGTAACGACCTGCAGATGCCCGGCGGCGAGGACCTGGTGGAAGACCTCATCGCATCCGCAAAAGACGGAAAAGAAGTTTTGAATTTCAAGTGCACCAAAGCCGACCTGCAGTTTTGCGTCTGCAATCTGCTGAAAATTGCGGTGAGAAAAACAAGCAGTGAAAATAGGCAATGATGAAATAAGCAGTGCAGAAATTATGATCTGCGGACCTTCCCAAGCAGGCGCGTAAAGAGCATGCCAAGTACAAACCAGGCGATGCCTGTGATGAGCGCGCCGGTGATGAAGGGTTTTCCCTGCACCGCGAGGTGGAAAAAGTGTCCGGGAAGCACAACAGATAAGATATCCCAGAAGCCGGCCCAATCGGGCAGCTTTACAAGAAGGCCCGACAGCAGGGATACGGCCATGGTCATGACCGGCGCTAAAAGCACTAAATTGGAAAATTTCCCGGAGAGGGAACAGACAACCAGTGCCATACCGCTTGCACCAAGCGCATACAGGAAGTATGCGAGCAATAAAAGGAGCGGGCTGGCACTGCTTTTTTCTGCAAAAAGGACCGGGATCAGGCCGAGCATGGTCACAAGGATCCCCGGCAGTGCCTGCACGGCAAACAGGATCCCGAGATTGCCGCCCTTTAAAAGTACTCTTTTGATCAGGCCGCCCGACCCGTAGCCGCACATCCAGGTACCGGCGATCATCAGATAGAACAGGGACAGCGCCGCATACCAGCGGATGCCGGAATAATTGTATTCATCTTCCTCTGATGCGCTTTCTTCCTCTTCAAGCATATGGCCTGCGGCATCGATTAAGGATTTCCCGGCCCAGATGTCTTTGCTATCTTCGCGGAAGGTTAGGATCTCTTCTTCCGATGCCCCACAGATCGATTCCAGTTTCCGCTCCGTTAAGGATTCCATCCAGACTTTGATCGCATCATTGATCACCACTTCGGAAAAAGCAGTCAGATCGTAGCTGTCGGACATGACCGTAACGGATACTAAGGATTCATACTCGCCGGCCGTGATTTTGTCTGAAAAATCAGGTTTGATATAGATCATGCCGTGCGCTTTGTTATCCGCGATATCATGTTCCGCACTGTCTTCATCCGTTTCGTAGAATTCATATTCCGGCTCAAGCTGCAGGATCTTGATCATTTCTTCTCCGTAGGGCCCCTTGTCCGCATTGATGACGGCAACAGGCATCCGGGATGACGATTCGCCTGATCCGAAAACGGAAATACATACACAGACAAGCGCAATGATCAGCAGAACCGAGAAAGCCGGGATATCCGTAACGAGCGCTCTGGCTCTTCCTTTAAAGATCGCAGAATAATTCATCCCTTCCCCCTTTCCCGGTAAACGAGAAAACCGGCTAAGAAAAATACAAGGAAGGACAGCGCCAGGATCATGATATCTGTCTGATACCGCGCCGAAACATCCTGGAACATCGCGTTCGAGAATATGCTGACACAGGCGCGAAGCGGTGAGATCCTGATCAGGAGGGATGCAAACGCGGGCAGATCGGAATCAACCGAAAATACGATCCCGACGGCAGAGATAAATCCGAAATACAGGCCCACCCAGAGGGAGGCATAGCCTTTGTGGAAGACGGCACCGATGAGGATCGCCAGTGCACTGAATGTCAGCGCGCAAAGGAGCATGCCCGGGATCACGGAGAGCGCAAATTTCACCGGAAACTTCCGGATCCCCCGCGCGATCGGATACATGATCGAAAACGCAAGCAGGATCAGAACCGTTCCGGAGATGAGCCTTGCAAAATAAAACAGGGTAAGGTTCCGTTGCGGCAGGGACCGTTTTTTCAGAATGTTTGATACATCAAGACCGGTCAAATACATGACGGGGAATGAGACAAAGTAAGCACAGATCGCAAACAGGGCACCCATTCCGAAACGCAGATAATAATCGTTGCCGGGCGTGAACACGCCTTTCATGCCGATGATCCTGCCGCGATGCAGATGTACGTTGATCAGATCCACACTGCCTTCTTCCCAGATGTTTAAGATATCCTGCGTGGTCAGACCCTTCTCGGTCGCAAGATCTGCCGCAAGATAGACGATCCGGATCCCCTGGCCGAATACGGACAGCGTGCTCTTCATGGAAGTTAAAAACATTTCCGCCTCAAAGGCGTGTTCCCTGGAATAATAAAATTGCAGCTCCGCCACTTCCCCGTGCATCGAACGCGAATAGGTTTCAGCGGGAATATAGAAAAAGGCCGCGACTTTTCCTTCCTGCACAAGGCGGATCCCGGTATCAAAGTCCTGCACCGGATAAACGACCGCCGTGCCGTTCTTTACTTCGGGTGCGACAACATAATCAACGACCTTCGTGAACCGTTCGGTCGTATCCTCGTTAAAGATCGCACAGGAAAGCTTTGATCCGGTATCGGCGCTAAGGAATGGGATCAGAAAAGACGCGAAAAGCAGCAGCACGGGAATGGGTGACAGAACTGCCAGGATCGCAGTCTTCCCGTGGCCGAACAATCTTTTGATGTCGTAACGGATAAAGGAAATGAGACTCATTCGATAAAACGGCCTCCGTCAAGCTTCAGTTTGCGGTCCATGAGCGGCATCAGAATGGTCGGGTTGTGCTCGGTGAGCAGGATCCCGCAGCCGCGTGATTTTTCCTTCTTTAACAGTGATTCGATGCAGGTCGCACCGTATTCGTCAATGCCGGCAAGCGGTTCGTCAAGCAGGATATAAGAATAGTTCCCCATTAAGGCAACGGCAAGATTGACGCGTCTTCTCTGGCCGCCGGAGAGGCGGTCGACGCGCTTCTTTTGAAAAGCAGTCATGTCCAGTTCCGCGATCAGGTATTCGGCACGCGCTTTATTTTCCGCACCCTTTAAAGATGACCAGGCATAGAGATTTTCCGTCACGGTCAGCTCTTCGAACAGGACAACATCCTGCGGGGCGTAGGCGATCTTTTCTTTGGCAGCCTTGCCCTTTAATCCGTCAACCGTAACCTCTCCTGAAGTCGGCTGCATGATTAGTGCGAGCATGCTGATCAGTGTGCTTTTTCCGCTGCCGTTTGCACCGAGCAGCACAATGCTCTCGCCCATATTGAGGGTGAGGGTCAGGTGGTCCGCTGCAAGAAATGAGCCGTATTTTTTGACAAGATCTTTTCCTTCGATCATTCCGTTCTCCTGTGTAAAAATCATCCTACCGGTATTATACCATGGAATCACGCAAACTTTACACCGAAGAACCTGTTAGTGTAAAATATCTGTTGGATTCTCGTAAACGGGGGATAAAAATGTGAAGATCCTGATCGCCTCAGACCTGTACGAACCCCATATCAGCGGTATCGTAACATCTGTGACAATCCTACAAGACAATCTGAAGAAGCTGGGGCACGATGTCAGGATCCTGACCCTTTCGAATCCGCACTATGATGAGGACGGCGAGCATGTGTACCGCCTTTCCTCATTCGACGCATCCATCGTATATCCGAACGTTAGGATCGTGCTTCCGGGAAACGGAAAACTGCTTGACGAACTGATCGCCTGGAAGCCGGACATCATTCATACGAACTGCGAACTCTCGACCTTTGTCTGTGCCAATTCCGTCGCAAAGAAAACCCACGCGCCCATCGTGCATACAGATCACACGGTCTACGAAGACTATGTGAATTACTTTCCCCTGATCGGTCCGATCGTCAAATTGCACCTTCCGGTGATCATGCGAAGCGTTGCGGCAAGGTCGGCGGCCATGATCGTGCCGACCAAGAAGGTCACGCATATCCTGGACCGCTACCGCGTCAAAATCAAAACCGTGGTGATCCCAAGCGCCATTAACGAATGCTTTTTTAAAGAACATGACGGTCGCAGCAGAAGTGCCATCCGCGCTGCGCTCGGCATTGCGGAAGACGAAACGGTCTACGTTTATTTGGGCAGGGTCGCCAAGGAGAAAAATATCACCGAGCTCCTTGATTTTGCCTGCACGGACGCCCTGCCGGAAGGAAAGATTCTGATCGTTGGAGACGGACCGTACCGGAAGACCCTGGAGCGTTATGTCAGAAAATGCGGATTGACGGACCGGGTCATTTTTACGGGCATGGTAGAGCCTAAGGAGGTGCCGGGATACTACCTGGCCGGAGATATTTTCATCAATGCTTCGCTCAGCGAGACGCAGGGGCTGACCTATCTGGAAGCGATGGCCTGTGGCCTTCCGGTTTTATGCAGATATGATCCCTGTCTTGACGGCGTGATCGTTAACGGGGAAAACGGATTTGTTTATGAAACGAAAGAGGAATTTGCCGCATATGCCGCGCGTCTTGTAAATGATCCGGGACTTCGCAGGAGCGTCGGAGAATGTGCCAAAAAAACCGTGTGGGAGAAATACATGCCGGAAACTTATGCGAAAGCATGTGAAAAGCTGTACCGGGAAGTGATCGAAAATGCCTGAAAAGTTCGGGAACGTCTGTGTATACACGGGCGGTTTGCATCTCATCAGAAAAAGCGGTGTCGGACGCGCGATCGAGCATCAGATCGCGGCGCTAAAATCACAGGGCATCCGCGTGAACGAGGCGCCGTTAAGAGCGTGTTTTGTCGTACACATCAATTCTGTTTTTCCGCGCAGTGTCATCACCGCACTTTATGCAAGAAGACACGGGGTCAAGGTGATCTGGTACGGGCACTCCACAATGGAGGATTTCAGGAATTCTTTTACCGGGTCAAATCTCCTGGCGCCGCTGTTTAAAAAGTGGATCACCTTTTGCTATAACCTTGCCGATGTGATCATCACGCCGACGCCATATTCAAAAAGCATCCTGGATACCTATCCGATCACAAAGCCGATCCTGGTCTGTTCCAACGGGGTGGATACGGATTTCTGGAACGGGGAATACCGGCTTAGTGCAGACCGGAAACTGGTCATGAGCGTCGGCCACTTTATGGAGCGGAAAGGCATTCTTGAGTTTATTGCTCTTGCGAAAAGGCATCCGGAAATCACCTTTCTCTGGTTTGGCCATACCGATGCCGTTTTAACCCCTGCCAAAATCAAAAGCGCCATGAAGGCGGCACCGGAAAACCTGCACTTTGCAGGCTTTGTAAACAGCGAAGAACTGCGGAGGGCATACCGGAACTGTGATCTGTTTTTGTTTCTGACACATGAGGAGACGGAAGGGATCGTGGTATTGGAAGCGATGGCCTGCAGGATTCCCGTGATCGTACGGGATATTCCGGTTTATGAAGGATGGCTTACAGATCAGGAAAATGTGTTGAAATTCCGGGACGAATCGCAGCTTGAGGGGATGCTTTCCACGGCGCTTACGACGGATCAGAGTGCCATGACTGAAAAGGCACGAAGTACGGCAGAGGAGCGCAGCCTTGCAGTCATCGGGAAGAAACTCACAGAGATCTACCGGCTATTAAAATACTCCTTTAAGGAAGTCCGGTAAGGGCGTGTTTTCTTCCGGATCCGGTGCATCCGCTTCGTTGATCTTCAGCAGTTCTTCAGCCACTTCAGATTCGCGTTTCCGTTCGCGTTCCGCTTCCTCTTCGGATAAGAGACCCGCATCCTTCCAGGCGTGATAGAAAAAGTTTTGATTCAGCATGGTACCTGACAGCAGGAAGTCATGATCGATCCGCTCATTCATAAGGCTGCCGTAGGCGCGCAGTGCTTCCTTATCATTTTCTTCGCCCGTCTTATCGCTGATCTTTCCGTCCCTCGCGGTATAGACCACATTCTGATCGATAAAGCTTTTATCATATAAGATTGCCGTATGATTTCCCGGTGAGAAAATATCATGTCCCATAAACAGCCTGGAATCATAGGGAATTCCGTAAAGATTTAAAAGTGTCGGGACAATGTCTACGTTACAGCAGTATGTGTCGCTTACGATCTTATCTTTCAGCCCTGTGGTATACATGATGCACGTGGAGTGAAATTGTTCCGGATAGGAAAGCGGTCTTCCGGCCAGTTCGTTTCTTCCCTGTTTATTCAGATAATACGGATAGTGATCCCCGGTCAGGACAATGAGGGTGTGATCTGCGATCCCTTTTTGTTCCAGTTGTTCGTTCAGGTATTTCATTCCGTATTCCAATTCCAGCGTTGACGCAAGATACCCCAATGATTCATCGCTGTACCGATCGGCTTTTTCGCCAAGCCGTCTTTTTACTTCGCCAAGATTTTTTGCGACGATGCAGTTGTCCGTGTTATAAGGACCGTGGCCGCTGAAGGTCATATAATACGCAAGGAAGCGGTCTTCATTTATATACTTGTCAACGGACTGCTGCATCATTTCATAATCCGAGGAAGGCCAGATCGTCGAAAAGTGCATGCCCTCATCCATAAAGGAAAGGTGCTTAAAGCCCAAATTCTTCCAGGACTGGCTGCGCCTGTAGTATTTTCCGTAATAATTATGAAAGGCATAAGATGCGGCCCCTTCTTTTTCAAACAGCGTTCCAAGTCCCATCGGCATATATTTTGCGGAAGACTGCGGCAGGCTCCCCACATCGACCCCGCCTTTTGCAAGTCTTGACAGATCCGGCCAAAGTCCTGTTAAAAGCGCATATTCCCCGTTCACGGTCGTATTGCGGAAGCTGTTGTAATAATTGTCAAGTACGATCCCGTTTTGCGACATCTCATAAAGCGTCGGCGTGACGTCTTCATCGATCCCGTACGTCCAGAATGCTTCGGCACAGATCAGGATCAGGTTATACCCATTAAGAAGACCCGTATATTCATTGGTATAGGAAGGCACCCTGTTTGCAAGATCCGTATAGAGTTCCTGCAGGTTCGGATCCGCCGTCTCTTTTGCCATTTTGTCAAAATCAAAAGCCGCCAGGATCTGTTTATCCGCATCATCAGGAACCGGCATCATGTCATTATAGGCGGAAGCGTTTTGCATGGCGGATGCGCCTTGCATGGCGGCACGGTCCGCCTCCCGGAGCGCAGGATCTGCAACGCGTTCCTGCCCGGTCAGATATGCCCCTGTTTCCGCAACAAGCGTGGTCAGGCCGCCAATCTTCAAGGCTGCCGTGTCCGTATCCGAAGTGGTCGAATGATACAGGTCATAGGCACTTTGTTTATCCGTTCCGCCTGCTTTCAGTGCGAGGGATGCAAGAAACCACAGGCAGATACTGAGCAGCAAAACAAACAGATGCGGGAGGATGGGATAGCGGATTGCCTTGATTTTGCCGGTAAGGATCAGAACGGTTACGGCGATGGGCGGGATCAGCATGGAAAACATCAGCCCGATCGAGTGGAGGAACACGTCCTTCGTCGTCCAGCCGAAGTTTGCGATGGCTTCGCCTCCCATGCGCACGATGGATACGGAGATCAGCGAACCGAAGATCCGGTAATACACCAGCTGCATCCCGTAAAATACGGCTAAGAGCACAAGCGTGAAGATGAAGAGGATGCGGCCCGGGATCTTATCGAAAAGACCGTTGATCGCGGTCAGAAAGAGTGCCTGTGCGGGAATAAAGAGCAGGAACGGGAGGTGCGAAGCCGATATGCCGCCTGCGATCTCCACGCGGAGGATGATCTCCCAGAATAAGAGAGAGAGTGCAAAAACAATACAATATAGGGCGGGCAGTTTGGCCGTTGGTTTGATTTTTCCGAAGATACGTTTCATGATCGTTCCTCATTATAGCATGAAATGGTTTGACTTTCACGGAAAGTTCAGTATAATGCAAGGTATGAAGGGGACAAAAAGGGGAAACTTATTTAGAATTAGTGTAACTCTTTTGGCGCTGCTTGTTTACATGGCAACGCCTTCTTTTGATGTGTTTGCTGCGGAAGAGAATAGCGGAAATACGGCAAAGACGCAGGAGACGATCTCCAATCTTGAGAAACAGACCTCCCAGACCAAGGATGCGATCAACCAGCTGCAGAAGCAGCGCCAGAAAAGCGAGAGTGCCGTTGCGGACCTGAAGAAGCAGAGCGATCTCTACCGGAAGGAGATCAACGGCTATTCGGGACAGCTGCAGGAGCTCGAAGCGCAGATCGATGAGACGGAAGAAGAGATGCGGACCGTATCTGCCGAGATCGTGGACTTAAACGGAGAGCTTGAGGAGATCGAGCAGCAGAGGGAGGACCGTTACACGCTGCTCAAGCACCGTATGAAAGCCGTGTATGAAAAGGGCGGCAAGAAGGGGATGCTGATCCATATCCTGCAGTCCGGCACCCTGGAGCAGATGTTAAGCCGCACGGAATACTTAAATGCGATCATTGCATATGACCAGAATAAAATAGAAGAATGCCGGCAGCTGGAGACCGAGCTCAAACAAAAGATCGCAGAGGTCGAGGAAAAAGAAGCGCAGCTCGATGCCTACCAGAGCGAGCTGGATGAAAAATACGACGAGATCGAAGACCTGACGGGCGAAGTACGCGGGCGGCTGGATTCGACAAACAGCTCCCTGCTCAGTGAAAATGCGAAACTGAAGAATTATGATGCGCAGCTTGCCGAACTGGATAAAAAGATGAAATCGCTGGCATCGCAGGCGGCTGCCGCACAGGCGGAGCTTGCCAAACAGGTTGCCAAAAACCTGCCGCTTGTCAAAGAAGACACTTCGGGTTCCTATGCCGCAAGCGATTCGGAACTGGCATGGCTTGCCGCCACGATCCAGGCCGAGGCCGGCGGGGAATCCTATACCGGAAAACTGGCGGTCGGTTCCGTCATCATGAACCGCGTGAAGAGTTCGGCTTTCCCGAATACCATCATCGCGGTCATCACGCAGAACAAACAGTTTGCGTCCTACCGCTCCGGCAAAGTCGAACTGATCATCGCCAAGGGTCCCAATTCCACCTGCATCCAGGCGGCACAGGAAGTGCTCAACGGAGCACGTGTCGGTGATTATCTCTTCTTTATGACAAAATATTATGCGGATTACTACGGCATCAGCGAATACACGATGATCGGGAATCATGCGTTCTTCTACAGCTGGAAGACGGGCGGCAAAACGGAGCAGACGGTCGTAACGCCGACGCCGACCCCGACACCGACCCCGACGCCGACGGCAACACCGACGCCGACGCCCACGCCGACCTCGACACCGACTCCGAGTCCGACGGCAACGCCGACGCCGACCACAGAGCCTACGCCGACAACCGAGCCGACCCCGACCGCGAGTCCGACACCGACAGCCGAGCCAAGCCCGACGGCAACGCCGACGCCGGACCCGGACAGCGGGGGAACGGAGTAAAGGTCCACTGGTTCACATAAATTCAAAATTTCCCTTGTTATTTCAACAAGAATAGTTTATAATGTAATAAATTTGTAACATTATCAACCGCAATCAAGGCTAAACGTTGCAAATACAAGGGGGTTATCATGGACCAAAAGGAAGCAAGTACGCACACTACATACTTTGCCTTCTCTATGGGAAAGTTTTCCGGAGATTTCAACAAACTGGAGGTTGAGATCAAGGACACGGACAGCAAGGGCAAATACCTGGTCCGCGAAAAGATCGTCGATACCGTACCGCTGACCAAGGATGCCTGCGTCAAGTTTTTGAACAAGGTGTTTGCAAGCGGGATATTGAACTGGGAAGAAGATTACCGGAGCAAAGCACCGGATCCGAACGGACGGAGCTGGGGTGTGGAGGTCCGGTTCGATAACGGAGAGGAAGTATACAAGGGGGGCTGCGATCAGTATCCTGACTCGTGGCGTAAGTTTATCAAGGCAGTCAATGCGTTGAAACTGCCTGATATCAAATAACGTATGATCAAATTCATTTTTCTTATCCTGTATCTGGCCGTTTCGGCCGTGCATTTATACGGGTGTGTCAGGAAAAATCAAACGATCCGCAACTTCACGAAACCGCTGCTGATGCCGCTGCTTGCGTTTTTCTATGTCTTCAGCGTGCCCACCGTCAACTGGCTTGTGGTGGCCCTGATCGCGACCAGCTGGCTCGGAGATGTTTTGCTGATGATCCACGGCATGAAGTGGTTCGTCATGGGCGGGGTAAGTTTCCTGGCGACACACGTCCTGCTGATCTGTCTGTACCTCCCGAACATCACCTGGAACCTGCCGACCATACCGGTCATTTTACTGTATGCGATCCTCAGCTTCGGGCTGCTGCGCTCGGAATATGTGTGGTTAAAACGCTACATGCCCAAAGTCACGATCCGCATGATGCTTGCATACCTGCTCGGCAACGTAACGATGAACCTGTTCGCGGCGCTGCAGGCGGTATCCAACATCAATCACGGAAGCAGCCTGATCCTGCTCGGTGCTCTGCTGTTTCTGGCTTCGGACTGCTTGCTGTTTCTGGTCCGCTTCAACAAGAAACTGCCGTTTTACAGGCAGCACTTTAACGTGATGTTGACTTATACTTTGGCAAAACTGATGATCGTAATGGGATTCATCTTCGCATAAAGGGGAACATAGATAAAGGGGAGTTCTATGGGGAATAACGACTTTTATGATTCTGATTGGGAGCGTATCCGTATGGAGCGGCGCAGGGCGCGGATCCACGAAGCGCGCAGGCGCAGAAGGATCAAACGCAGAATGCGCTGGATCGTAACACGGATCGTTCCTTTTTGTCTTGCGATCGTTCTGGTGCTGACCGGTGCGGGATTTGGGATCAAAGGACTTGTGACCCTGATCCGCGACCATGCGGGATCTGTGCAGCAGGCTGATGCGAAAGCGCAGAGTACGGATATTGCGGCACAGACGGAAGACGTACAGGCGGCCGAGATTGTGGCCGGAGAGAATGCCGGCACGGGTGATTTTGACGCAGCAGCGGATATCGTGGGCGATACCGCAAATCCATCCAGCGCGATCACGCTTGAGGATGGTGAAACCGTCGGCGGAAACGATGCGGACCTGATCCAGGGCGCGCCTTTCTATGCCGACCGGACCGAATACACCGGCACGTTCCAGCCGGACGTTCTTGCGGAGCGCGGCATCCTGATCGACCCGAAGACCCATACGATCATTGCCGACAAAGGCGGGACGGAACGCATGATCCCCGCATCCATGACCAAGGTACTGACCCTTCTGGTCGCTGCGGAACACATTACGGACCTGGAAGATACGTTCACGATGACGGTGGAGATCGGCGATTATGTGAAAGAGCATGACTTAAGTTTCGTCGGCTTTAATACGGGTGAAGTGGTCACCGTGCGCGACCTGCTCTATGGCACGATCCTGCCCTCCGGCGGCGACGCGGCACTGGGTCTTGCCACATATGTTGCAGGCTCCCACGAAGCCTTCGTGGACATGATGAACGAAAAAGTCGCCCAGCTCGGCTTTTCCGAAACCACGCACTTTACCAACTGCGTCGGGATCTATGATGAAAATCACTACAGCACCTGTTACGACATCGCGATGATCATGCAGGCAGCGTTGGAAAATGAACTGTGCAGACAGATTTTGACGGAGCATATCTATACGACCAAGCCGACCCCGCAGCATCCCGCGGGCATCGAGATCTCCAACTGGTTCCTGCGCAGGATCGAAGATAAGGATTGCGGCGGTCTGGTCATGTACGCCAAGACCGGCTACGTCAAGGAATCCGGCTACTGCGCGGTCAGCTATGCGGAAGGCCCGGACGGCCAGCCCTACATCTGCGTGACCTTAAACTCCGGCAGCAGCTGGAAATGCATTTATGATCACGTACGCATCTACGGGGATTACTTCATGCTGAACGGATGATCGCAACGCCAGCCTTTCTAAGAGCCCACTGCCTGATTGGCGGCGGGCTT
>JAFYDQ010000064.1 GCA_017544705.1 Lachnospiraceae bacterium
AAGACTGCGCGGCGCGACCGCGTCGTGGAAGGATGACTTTTTCTTAATGGGAGAGATGATCCACGGCGATTACAACCGGCTTCTGGCCGATGACCTCTGCCATTCCACGACCAATTACGAATGCTACAAAGGCATGCATTCCGCTTTCAATTCCATGAATCTCTTCGAGATCGTCCACTCGCTGATGCGCCAGTACGGGCCGGAACCCTGGACGCTCTATAAGGGAAGGCATCTGCTCTCCTTCGTGGACAATCATGACGTGAGCCGCATTGCAAGCGTTTTGGACAATCCGAACCACCTGCCCCTGATCTACGCGATGCTCTTTGGCATGCCGGGAATCCCGACGATCTACTACGGAAGCGAGTGGGGGGTAAAAGGTGATAAATCCCAGGGAGATCCTGCACTCCGTCCCTGCTTTGATGCACCGGAATGGACGGATCTAACGGACACGATCGCTGCGATGGTCCGCGCAAGACAGGGTTCGCATGCCCTGCAGTATGGCGCCTTCAAGTCTCTGGTGCTGACCAACCGCCAATGTGTCTTTGAGCGCGAAAGCAGTGAGGGCCGCGTGATGGTTGCCATCAACGCGGACGAAAATCCTTTCACCGCGCACTTTGATGCCAGAGCGGGCCGCGCGCGCGACCTGATCTCCGGCGAGACCATTGATTTTGGCGGCGGCCTCGATCTGCCGGGCTACACCGCATACCTGCTGGAGCCGTATTAAAAAAGATCTGTTCTTGAGGGAGCCTCTTGGACTAACTTGAAAAGAATTGGGCTGATTTCAATTAAATAGTTGCCTGCTTTGCACAAAAGTCAGCGATTTCGCCAGTTCTGCGCGATTCCGCTGACTGCGGCAAGAAGTACAAAAACGGCAAGGATCAGTAAGATCTGATGTCGTTTCATTTGCATTACTTTGAATCGTTTCATTTATTATGACCCTGTCTTGGCACGTACCTGTTCCGCCTTGCCCCGCATGGCAACAAACGCGATGATGACTCCCACGGCACAGACGATGCTGCCCACGATGAGCATCGGACGGATACCCAAATGATCCAGGATCACACCGCTGACCAGGTTGGAGAAAACACCGCCGATGGTGATCGCGCTGTTGATATAGGCCTGTCCTTTGACCTGGTCATATTCGTCCATATGCGTGCTGACATAATAAGCCGACGCCGGCACAAAGACGGCATAGGCGAGCAGTTGGAAACTCTGGCTGATAAAGAGGCCGCTTAAATGCACGGCAAAGACTAAGATCATGATTTTGACAAAGAACGCCGCACCGGACATGACAAGCAGTTTGTTGACCGTGATCTTTTTATAGACAAATCCGATCAGAGCCATGACCGGCAGTTCTAAGATCGCCTGCATGAAATTGGCATAACCGAGCTGGGTCTCGCTGCCGCCTAAGTTCCTGACGATATGGATCAGAAAATCGTTGATCATGTTGTGTGAAAAGAAGAAACAGATCGTTGCGAGCAGGAACAACATAAAGGCCGGATAGGTCTTCGCAAAATCAATCACGTTGTTGTGGGCCCCTTCCGCGGAAACGGATGCAGGCGTCTCCGAAGCAGCCTCCGCCGAATCGCCTTCCGCAGAAACAGATCCAGCACCCTCCGCAGGCTTCTTAAACGTTGCGATCACAACCGCGGAAATGACCATGGCGGCCATAGTAACAAGCAGCAGGATGGACACGCCGTTTGCTTCCACGGCGCTCCCGATAAAGAACGCCGTAACGGCAAAGCCTGCCGACCCCAGTCCTCTTGCAAGCCCGAAATAAATATCGCAGCCCGCTCTCTGGTATTCAAAGCAGATCGCGATCAGCACCGGCTGGTATGCGAACTGAATCATATAGATGATCGCATAGATCACAAAGATCATGACCTTGGAGCCCGGCACAAGCAAGAGCAGGAGCGAGCCCGCAATGATGACCAAAACCGCGATCAGGATGAAGCGCCGGTTTGTAAGCCACCCCTGTTTGTCGATGATCCCCGCGATATACGGCTGGAAAAGCGCCGAGGTGATGTTGGCGATCGCAAGGAGCAGACCGACCTGTGTATTCGTGAACCCGTAGGAGAGCAGGTACACGGCGGCATAAGCATGAATTGTACAAAACGCCGCGAAATACGTTACATTCAGTAACGTATAACGCAGCGTCCATAGTTTTTTCGTCGAATGATTGTTCATTCGTTTATTTTACTGTAATTTCGGCAGTTTGGCAACAGAAGCCGCAATATCTTCATCCGTCGGGATCACATCCGTCATCGTACCGTTGTGATACTGCTCGTAAGCAACAAGATCGAAGTAACCCGTTCCGGTCAGGCCGAAGACGATCGTCTTCTCTTCGCCGGTTTCCTTGCACTTGAGCGCTTCGTCGATCGCCGCACGGATCGCATGAGAACTTTCGGGAGCAGGAAGGATGCCTTCCACTCTCGCGAACTGCTCCGCTGCCGCGAATACGGCTGTCTGCTCCACGGAGCAGGCCTCCAGATATCCATCCGCGTAGAGCTGCGAAAGGACGGGGCTCATGCCATGGTAGCGAAGGCCGCCCGCATGGTTTGCCGAAGGAATGAAGTCATGACCGAGCGTGTACATCTTCGCCAGCGGACAGATCATACCGGTATCGCAAAAATCATACGCGAAGGTACCGCGTGTGAAGCTCGGGCAGGATGCCGGCTCAACAGCAACGATCCTGTAGTCCGCTTCGCCGCGCAGCTTTTCTCCCATGAACGGGGAAATCAGGCCGCCGAGGCTGGATCCGCCGCCTGCGCAGCCGATGATGATGTCGGGCTTGATCCCGTATTTATCGCAGGCTGCCTTGGTCTCAAGGCCGATGATCGACTGATGCAGCAGGACCTGGTTCAGGACGCTGCCCAGCTCATACCGGTACCCGGGCGTGGAGACAGC
>JAFYDQ010000065.1 GCA_017544705.1 Lachnospiraceae bacterium
CAGATCGATCCGGTAGTCATTCATTTCCACGCCGATGAGCTGGTTGGCACCAAGCGCTTTGCAGAGCATCAGTGCAGCCAATCCGACAGGGCCCAGACCGGTGATCAGTACCGCATCATTACCGCTGATGCCGATCTTTTCGATCGCTTCATAAACCGTGCCGAAACCGCAGGCAACCTGTGCGCCGTCTTTGTAGGTCAGCTCATCCGGAAGCGCGATCAGATCCTTTTCGTCCGCAAGGATGTATTCGCCCATGCCGCCGTTTCTCTGCCAGCCGTAAGCCGCACGGAATTTGCTCGTACAGGAAATGTAATAACCCCTTCTGCAGTCATTGCAGACACCGCATCCCGAGATGTGATAGACGATGACTCTGTCGCCTTTTTTAAACCGTTTGAGTCCTTCGCCTTCTTCGACGATGAGCCCACAGGGTTCATGCCCTGCGATCATACCGGGAATGTAACCTTCCGCTCCTTTTCCGGTATGCTCTCTGTAGATGCAGCGGATGTCGCTGCCGCAGATCGTGGTCGCTTTTGTTTTGATCAGAACCTGTCCGAAACCGGGCTTTGGAACGTCATATTCCCTTAATTCCACAGTTGAATTGCCGGGCAGGATCGCGCCTCTCATTTTTACCATAATACCTTCTCCTTTCAGATGAAAAAATGTAGTCCCTGTACTTTGGATTGTAAGAGAAATGTCTTGGATCCATAAGAGATTTAAGTGACAGAAACAGGAACGGGATGTCGCGTTCGCGCAGGTTTTGTGGTATGATGTTGACATGAGAGATAACGATGTCAGATCCGCCGTGCAAGCGGGCGGAAAAATCGCATACCAGGACCAGCACATTGAATTTGTGATGGAGGATGAATCGGTCTATGTCGGGAATATCGTATACGAGTGTTTCCAAAGATCGATCCCGATGCATGCCCATTCCGACAACAGTTATGAGATCCACTACATTGCGGCAGGCCATGGGTTTGTAACCGTAGAAGGCGTGGAATACGAAGTTGTTCCGAATACGCTGTATATCACCGGACCGCATGTCCTGCATTCCATGATCCCGGATAAAGCAGATCCGCTTTCCGAATATTGTGTCTATTTGAAACTGTCCGGCAGGCATAAGCGTACGGAACAGAATTTGACCCCCATGCAGCGGTTTCGTGCCACAACGGTCTGGTACGGATTTGACCGGAACGGGATCTATCCCCTGATGCGGATGCTGTTTGAGGAGCTTAAAAATCAAAATCTTGGCTACAGAACCGAAGTGGAATCGCTGTTAAAGCAGCTGATCGTCGCCTGTGTGAGAAACTACTCCGCTGAGAAAGCCGGTCGGGATCCTCAGAGGTCCGGATCGAGTGACCAGCAGTTTCTGACCATCGAAGAAGCCTTTCTTTACGAATACGGAACGCTGACGCTGTCTGAACTGTCCGACCGTCTTCATTTAAGCATCCGGCAGACACAGAGGCTGCTCCTTCGTCATTACGGCATGAACTTCCAGAGCAAAAAGACAGAGGCCAGGATGTCTGCTGCAGCCCTCATGCTCCGTTCTTTCGCGTATGATATCACGCAGATCGCGGATGCCCTGGGGTATTCTTCCGTGGAACACTTTTCGACCGCGTTCAGGCGTTATTACGGAGAGAGTGCCAGTGCATACCGAAAGAAGATCAGGGAGAAGGCTTGAGAATTACACTTGAAATTTCGATCGATAAGGTGTATGCTTACAAGTGCTTTTGTGAAGATCGAGAGTGATCATTTGGCCCAGTGGCTCAGTTGGTTAGAGCGCCGCCCTGTCACGGCGGAGGTCACGGGTTCGAGTCCCGTCTGGGTCGGATTTGTCACAAGGATGTCGCGCAGCGACAGGATCCCTTGTGACAGCTCGCCATCCTCCGAAGGAGGATTCTGAATGGCGAGCGTGTTCTCGGCTCGCCGAGTAAGTTGATTTGGGCTCTTAGCTCAGCTGGGAGAGCATCTGCCTTACAAGCAGAGGGTCATAGGTTCGAGCCCTATAGGGCCCATGATTAGCCGCAGTGGCGGAACTGGCAGACGCACAGGACTTAAAATCCTGCGAGGGTTAAACTTCGTACCGGTTCGATTCCGGTCTGCGGCACGATCAAGCTTCGGGAATTTCGATTCCCGGAGTTTTTTCTTTGTGCTATTTTGCTTTTGTTTATGATACAATGACTAAAGACGGCTTAAGGGCCGCAGGTGATCATAAGAACATGGGAGGTATTGGAATGGAGAAGGTTTTACAGTTTTTAAAAGACGCAGAAACATATTATTTGGCAACGGTTGACGGGGATCAGCCACGTGTCCGCCCGTTTGGAACGGTCAATCTGTTTGATGGGAAACTTTATATCCAGACTGGAAAGGTGAAGGATGTTTCCAAACAGATCCATGCCAATCCGAAGGTTGAGATCTGCGCGTTCATGAATGGCGAATGGCTGCGTGTTGCATGCGAACTGAAAGAAGATGACAGAAGAGAAGCAAGGCAGGCGATGCTTGATGCATATCCGAGCCTGCAGGGAATGTATTCCGCAGATGACGGGAATACGGAAGTCTTCTATATGGAAAATGCAACAGCCACTTTTTCTTCCTTTACAAAGGCACCCGAGGTTGTGAAGTTTTAAGGTGTTAACGGGAAATAACACGGAAAAAGTGGTATAATGGGTTTGTTATGAAAGTATTATTGATCATTCTGCTTGTTATACTCGGTATTATTCTGGTTCCGGTCCTGATCATCGCGATCAGCTCGCTATTTGTGAATCCCAACATGGAGTACCATTATAACAGTTCTTACTTCCGCTTTTTGTTGAATGCTTCAACAGGCGTGATGATCGTGCTCCTTAGGATCAAACTGCACGTAACGGGACTTGAAAAGATACCGGAAGGACGATTTTTACTGGTCGGCAATCACCGTTCAAATTATGACCCGCTCTTGACCTGGTATGTGCTGCGGGATAAGCAGCTGGCCTATCTGTCCAAGGAAGAAAATTTCCGGGTGCCCGGATACGGACGGATCATACGCAAATGCGGGTTTCTGCCGATCGACAGAAACAATCCGCGGACGGCGTTGAAAACCCTTGCCACATGCGCGCAGATGATCAAAGATGACAAGGTATCTTTCGGAATCTATCCGGAAGGCACGCGCAGCAAGGAGTGCCTGCTTCTGCCGTTCCATGATGGGATCTTCCGCGTGGCCCAAATGGCGGAAGTGCCGATCGTGGTGGTTGCCGTGCAGGGAACGGAGAAGATCCATAAGCAGTATATCCGGAAGCGGAGTGAGGTCAGCCTTGACTTTGTTGACGTCATGCCGGCGGAGGAAGTGAAAAAAATGCGGACGCATGAGATCGGACAACATGTCCGGGAAGTTTTGCTTGCGGCGCTGAACCCGAAAGGAGAAGAGGAATGAGCAAATATGTGATCCTGTATAATCCGATGTCCGGAAACGGGAGCGGAAAAACAAAAGCGGAACAGATCCCCATGCCGGAAGGCACAACGGCAGAATTCTGGGACATCACAAAGATAACCGACTATCGGTCGTTTTTGGAGAAGCTGCCGGAAGACAGCCGTCTTGTCCTCTGCGGCGGAGACGGAACATTGAATCGTTTTGTCAATGATACGGCGGACTTAAAACGGCCGAAGGGAATCCTGTTTGCGCCCTCCGGAACCGGTAATGATTTTTTGAATGATATCGGTTTTCCCGAAAACGGGCTTGTGGAACTGGATCAGTATATCGCACATCTCCCGCAGGTAACAGTTAATGGAAAGACCGGTTATTTCTTAAACGGGATCGGATTCGGGATCGACGGATACTGCTGCGAAGAAGGCGACAAGCAGCGCGAAGCGGGCAAGAAGGACATCAATTATACTACTATCGCGATCACGGGACTTTTGTTCCATTTCAAGCCGCGTACGGCTACCGTTACGGTGGATGGTGTGACGAAAACATTCCGGAAAGTCTGGATCGCACCGACCATGAACGGCAGATGTTATGGCGGCGGCATGATACCGACCCCCGGTCAGGACAGGCTGCACAATGATACCGTATCGCTGATGCTGATGTACGGCAAAGGCAGATTAAAGACATTAATGGTATTCCCTTCGATCTTTAAGGGAGAACATGTAAAACATACGGAAATGGTTGAGATCATGACCGGCAAGGAGATCACGGTGAAGTTTGATCAGCCGACGGCGCTGCAGATCGACGGCGAAACGGTCAGGAATGTGACGGAGTATTCCGTAAAGAGTGCAGCTTTGGTATAGATTGTAACATTCATATAGAAAACAGACGGCGGGCAGACTAACAGGTCAGCTCGCCGTTTTTGATCATATCTAAGACCACATCGGCCAAAACGGGATCAAATTGCGTACCCTTATTTTTCTCCAACTCTTCGATCACCGTTTCCTTCGCCAGACGCTTTCTGTAAACACGGTCTGTTGTCATGGCATCGAAACAATCGGCAAGGCAGAGGATACGGGCAAACAGCGGTGTCTCTTCTCCCTTTAATCCGTCGGGATAGCCCTTTCCGTCCCATCTTTCGTGATGGGAGCGGACGCCCTCTTTTAAGCCCGGGATCGTTTCGAGATTTTTTAAGATCTCACTGCCGATGACCGTATGCTGTTTCATCTGGTCAAATTCTTTCTCATCCAGTTTTCCGGGTTTATTAAGGACTTTGTCCGGAACTCCGATCTTACCGATGTCGTGCATCTGTCCGATGTATTGCAGGCGGTTTAAGTCGCCTTCTGATAAATGTTCTTTGGCTGCGATTTTTTCTGCGATCTTTCTTGCATACTCGCCAACACGTGAAGAATGCCCGCCCGTATATTCATCCTTCGCATCGATCGTGCTTGCGATCGTCTGGAACGTCATTTCATTCATTTTCTCGGAATATAGCCTTCGCTCTTCTGCCTGATCGAGCATATCTCTGACGGTCTGTGTCACGGTCATGGCAACCAGAAACAGCAGCCCGCAGCCCAAGCAGATCCCAAGTCTTGCGGAAGGTGTCCGGTAGAATTCGATCATTTCCAACAGTCCCGAGAAGAGCATACCTAACATCCCGATCGCAATCCTTGAATACTTCCGTACGTTTCCCGAACGGATATCCAAAAAGAGTGAAATAAAGACCCAGAGAATGATCAGGCCGGACCACACATGGGCATACACAAGCGTGTAGTAATAATCTTTCACATGCGTGAAATTCAAAACGGTGTTGACCACTACCTGCAGCAGCAAAAGCGAAACCAGAATGACATAGGGCTTGCGGTAGCGGTGCTGCTGGATCTCATCAAAATACATGGCTGCAAATCCGGCAGCTGTTTCAATCAGAAGATAGGAAAAAATGTTCGCATAAGAAGGAGAACCGAAGATCAGCTGTCTCAGCCAGCTTTCGGAGGCCATCCACATCCCGATCGCAGCGGTCAGCATACCGAGAAACAGCAGCGATCTGTTGATCCCGGTTCTTCTTTGGAATACAAAATATGTCAGAATGGCGCCAAGACCGACAAAGAGTAATGCAAATGCCATTGCCGCAAGCGGAAGATTATCTTCAATGTATGGGAACCAAACATTGTTTCCGTAAGCGTAGGTAACCGTATTGAGATTCAGGGTGCCGTTTTTATTGGAAGTGATGATCAGTTCAATGTCACCGTTTGCATCTTCGTTGTGCAATTCGATCAGCAAAAATGAACTGATCAGAGCATCCCGGTAGGTCATAAAATTGAATTTGCTGTATTTGCCCTGCACATGGCCATTGACTTTTACGGTGATATCCGACATGGAAGCACGCGTCATCAGTCGCATTCCGTTTTTCACGTCTGCAGGAAGCGTATTTTTCAGCGTAATGGTGGAGCCGATCGATGTTTTGACGGATGTGGGAAGCTGCACATTTTCCACGGTATTCCCATCAGGATCAGTCAGTGTCCATCCGCCGGAAAAGTCTTTGGCGCGGAAGGAACCGGTATAGGCTTCGCCGATGGTCGCATTGGCAAAAATCGCGTATACGAACAGGATCGCGGACCAGAACAGTGTCACGATCAGAAGAAATTTGGTTGTTTTGGCTATTTTCTCAATCATGCTGATTCTCCCAAACCGTTTTTGCAAGTATTTACTATAGCGGAAAAATCAAACGAAGTAAAGCAGGGCGCACAGCATTTTTGTCTTGCAAATCAAAACCTATGATGGTACGATACTGTCAAGACGTGAATACATATTCACGAGAAACGGAACAAAAAGATCCAGGGGAACGATGTATAAGAGACTCAGCGATGAACAACTGGAAGCGTTACTGACCGCAGGCATTGATGAATTTGCGCAGCGCGGATATGCCGGTGCAAGACTCAGTGCGATCGCAAAGCGTGCGGATATCAGCGTCGGTGTGATCTATAAGTATTATGCCGACAAGAACAGTCTGTTTCTCGCATGCGTGCGGTTCTGCCTGCAGGCGCTTACGGATGCGCTCAAAGATGTGGCGCAAAAGAGCGATGACCTGATGGAAAGTCTGAAGGCCGTGATCCATACACTGATCCTGCATGCCAAAGAGCATAAAGAAATCAATCGCATGTACCATGAGATCACAGGGATCGGCACAGAACAGTTTTCGGGAGATCTGGCGGAGGAAGTCGAGGGCATATCGGCGCTCGTGTATACCGATCTGATCCGCAAGGCACAGAGCAATCATATGTGCCGGGAGGATATCGATCCGGAGCTTTTCGCTTTTTTCTTCGACAGCCTCTTTATGATGCTGCAGTTCTCCTATGCCTGTGACTATTACAGGGAGCGCCTGAAGCTGTACTGCGGCGCCGACATCTTCGAAGATGACAGCCGCGTCGAACGCGAACTTGTGAAATTTCTTTCCGCTGCACTGGGGGTAAAATCATGTACGTGATCGCATATGATGTCGGCACGACCGGCATGAAAACCTGCCTGTTTTCGATCGATAACGG
>JAFYDQ010000008.1 GCA_017544705.1 Lachnospiraceae bacterium
GAATTGAACAAGCACCGCCCTGCGTCGGAACAGATCGATTTTCTCGTTGCAATGCCGCGTATGGCGCTCTATATGGAATACAGCACGCGCATCTATAATATTTATCTGGAATTTGTATCGGAGGAAGACATTCATGTCTATTCCGTAGATGAAGTGTTCATTGATATCACGGATTACCTGACATTGTATCAGACAAGCGCAAGAAAGCTTGCCAGGGAAATGATCAACCGGGTCCTGAAAAAAACGCACATCACGGCAACGGCCGGGATCGGTACGAATCTGTATCTTTGCAAGATCGCCATGGACATCGTGGCCAAACATATTCCCGCAGACGAAGAAGGCGTCAGGATCGCGGAACTGACGCAGATGATCTATAGGGAACAATTGTGGTCCCACCGTCCCCTGACCGATTTCTGGCGCGTCGGCCCTGGCATTGCGAAGAAACTGGAAGCTAACGGTCTCTATACCATGGGAGACATTGCCAGATGTTCCATCGGCAAAGCCACGGATTTCTATAACGAGGATCTGCTCTACCGTCTCTTCGGTGTCAATGCCGAACTGCTCATTGACCATGCCTGGGGATGGGAACCCTGTACGATCGCACAGATCAAAGCCTACCGGCCGGAAAGTAACTCCTTAAGCAACGGGCAGGTACTGACAGGCCCCTACCCGTTTGACAAGGCCCGGCTGGTTGTATGGGAAATGACCGATGCTCTGATCCTGCAACTCGTGGAAAAAGGACTGATGGCTGACCAGCTGGTGCTGACCGTCGGCTATGATGTGGAAAATCTGACCGATGCCACCCGGCGGAAAAACTATCACGGCGAGATCACGATCGACCGCTACGGCAGAGAGGTCCCGAAGATGGCCCACGGCAGCATCAATCTCGGAAAATACACCTCCTCCACTGATCAGTTCCTGAAAGCCGCAATGGAATTATTTGACCGGATCGTCGACCGCGACCTTCTGGTACGCCGGATGTATGTTGTGGCAAACCACGTGATCCGAAGCCGGGACGCGAAGGAAGCAAATGCCTACGTGCAGATGGATCTCTTTGCGGATTACGGGCTAGATGGAACAGCATCGGAAACAGAACAGATGCCGGCTCCGTCTGAAGAGAAAGAACGGAAAATGCAGGAGGCCATGCTGGCCATCAAGAAAAAATACGGCAAAAACGCGATCCTAAAGGGCGCAAACCTGCAGGAAGGTGCGACAGCCATGGAACGTAACCGCCAGATCGGAGGCCACAAGGCCTGATCGCATCGCCTTGACGTAAATATGAACAAATACGATGACATCATCCATTTAGAACACCCCACATCAACGAAGCATCCCCGCATGCCGCTTGAAAAGCGTGCGGCACAGTTTGCGCCTTTTGCGGCACTGACCGGTCTTGACGATGCCATAGAACAAACCGGCCAGAAACACACGGATTCTGTGCAAAATGCCGAGGAACATATCCCCGATCCCGATTTTCCGGCACAATAGTTCCTAAATTCGTCATAGTGCACAATAAAATATTTGTGCTTTGTTCATATTGCACAATTCCAAGGGATGGACTATGATAGAACCGTAAAAAAGAAAAAAGGAGGTAAGAGTATGAAAATCACACACATTAAAGACGTTGAGAAATTCTTCGAGGTGATCGATGAATGCCAGGGAAAGGTCGAGCTGGTTACCAGCGAAGGCGACAGACTGAATCTGAAGTCCAAACTTTCACAGTTTATCTCCCTGACCAACATTTTTAACCCAAATGGTGAAGTGAAGCAGGAGATTCCCGAGATCGAGCTGGTCGCTTATGATCCGGCAGACGTGGAAAAACTGATCAACTTCATGATGATGGGCTAAGCGCCCATCATTTTTTATTTTTCTTTTTCGGTGTTTCAGGCTGCGGAAGTTGTGTAAAATAGAGTTCATGCGCTCTCTGGTATTCCCGGTTGAAAGCGGAATCATTGCCCTGATGCATGGACGAGATATAGGTGTGTGCAATGTCGGTTTTTTCCGGATGCACACGAACGATCGTTGCGACACCGATATTGGAACAGGTGTCCGCGATCCGTTCCAGATTGGTCAGAATTTCCATTAACAGGATCCCGGCACGGACGCTGCAGGAACCTTCTCTTAAGCGCGCCAGATGATTATCGTGCAACGTATGGATCATATCATTCATGACTTCTTCTAAGGGCTCGATATGATACGCACTGTCCACATCACGTTTCTCAAATGCCGTTTTGGCATATTCCAGGATATTGTTCAACAGAAGCCTTGTTAAGGCCAGCTCTTTTAAGGCCGTCTCGGTAAAGTCGACTTTTTCGTCATGTTTCTTTTTTGCCGCATCGGCAATATTGACAGCATCATCTCCCAAATGCTCAAATTCAGAGATCAGCTTATGATACTGCGTCAGGATACGGATGAAATGTTCCTCATTGGTATGCGGCGACAGCTGTACCAGATAATTATCCACGCAGTCCGTCAGATGGTCCACATGCTCCTCGTTTTCCTGAATCTCCTGATAAATCTTCTCATCATAGGAAGTGATCAGGCCAAACGCCCTATTGATCCCGTCATATGCCAGATTGAACATGATCGTTAGGATATCATAGCAGCTGCGGAGCGCCAGAGCCGGCGTTGAGAAAAACACCGGGTTCAGTGCGCTGATCTGGGATGCATACGGATCTGTCTTTTCCGGCTCTTTCCGGATGATCACATAGCTCAGTTTCTTATACAGACCGACGATCGGGATCAGAAGTGCCGCACATCCGAGATTGAAGATCGTGTTCATGTTGGCGATACCGCCCGAACGCATCGGCCGGTTCCAAAGCGTATCCAAAAGGCCGGTCTTGTGAACGATGGCAACGACCACTACTACCAGAATGGTTTTACAGATATTGTAAAGGATGTTGACGATACCGACGCGTTTTGCGTCAGGCTTCGCGCCGATCGAGCAGACGATCCCCGTTGTAACACAATCGCCCAGGTATACGCCGACGATCATAACATAGAGTGTTTTAAACGGAATGTCTCCCGCCATGGAAAAAGCCTGCAGAATACCGACCGTTGCCGAAGAACTCTGCAGTACAAAAGCGATACCCGCGCCGGTCAGATAACCGAGGAACGGATTATCGCCGAGATTTGCAAACATCTTGTCGATGATCCCGCTGCTGGCAAACGAGCTTACCGCACTGGTCATATTGAGCAGGCCGGAAAACAGGATCCCGAATCCCACGGCAATACTGCCGACACTATCCGATTTTTTAAACTTAAATCCCATGATCAGGATCATGCCGAGCGTCAGTGCTAACGGTGCTAAAGTAGACGGCTGGAAAAACTGCAGGATGGAACCTGCCTCCGCATTAACATCCAAGAGTCTGATGATCTGGCCGGTAATGGTTGTACCGACATTCGCACCGATGATGATCCCAAGCGACTGATCTAAGGATATGATCCCGGCAGCAACGAGACCTGACGTGATCACGATGGTTGCCGTGGAAGACTGGATAATGGCAGTGATGACCAAACCCAGAAAGAATGCTTTGATATGGTTATTCGTGACCTTCTCCATGACAAGCTTCAGCGTGCCGGAAGATCCCTCTTTCAAATTTGCCCCCATTAAGCGCATACCATATAAGAACATGGCAAGTCCGCCAAACAGGGATATCGTATTCAGTACAATCGTCATTTTTCCGCTTTACATGAACGTCACGAAGTGAAGTCTATGATCTCCTTTGCAGGCTTTGTTGCCGGTGTGACGGAAATCGCATCAAGTACCGGTCCCTCGCCTCTGTATTCTGAAAAATATTCCTGGTTTACTTTCGCCGTAACCGTTACCCAGCTGCCTTCTTTTAATTCATTGATCTTGTCATAGCGGCATGCAAACCCGAGAAATGCGATATCATTCGCACAACAGGTCATTGCCTGCCTGCCCGGCACAAAATACCCTTTGGGGAATTTCTTCGGTTTCATGACCATGGCAAGGAAAGAAATGGTCTTTCCCACGTAACGCGGCAGGTTATCAAGAGAATCAATATACCATGCACCGTATCCGTTATCGTCAAGATCGATATGGTCGGCATGCACGTCAAACGGAAGTTCTTCATCCATGGTCACGTTGATCTCGCCCCTTGCATCTTCAAAGATCATTTCCGCACCCTGTGCGATCGCTTTGACATTCCGTTTATAGTTTGCCAGATCTTCGATCCCGTCACAGCGGTTAAAGATCACCAGCTCCGATTTGCGTAGCTGTTCCACCATCAGGGATTTCATGTTGGCAAAATAGCTTGTGAATGTGGAGGCATCGATCAGCGTGATCTGCTGTTCCATGGTCCAGACAACCGGAAGTTTCATGTTCCGGTAATCCCACATGCCGTTGTATTCGATCACGATCCGCTCCGGATCGTATTTTTTGTCCAGCTCCAGCAGATGCTCAGCACTAAATGCCTCTTCTTCATCAATGATCTCCATGACGGTCTTGCTCTTTTTCAGCAGCGCTTCGTCATATTCCACTTCCCCCTCTTCGCATACGATCAGAAGGGTCATCCCGGAAATACGAAAGTACGGCTGTGCCAGGGTATAATTGATAAATGATGTTTTTCCGCTCTCCAGAAATCCGTTGAGCATATATACAGGCTTCATGCGATCTCTCCTTTAACGGAACAATTTGCGGACCTGATCTTCTTTTAACTCGGCACCGATCACGCAGACCCTGCCGGTCACGTCCGGATTGCCGCTTCTGACATCTGACTCTCCCGGTGTATAGTCGAAATAAATCCAGGAATCCTCTCCTGCAACCATACCTTTAGCCCGGATCACCATGCCGTATTCATCCTCATAGCCAAGTTCCTTAAGGATATCTGTGATCTCTTCCTTTGTGTATCTGGCAGTGGTCTCTATGCCGACGCTCGTGAAGATCTCATCCGCATCGTGGTGATGGTGATGCTCATGGTCATGATGGTGCTCATGCTCCTCATGCTCATGATGGTGCTCGTGATGATGTTCGTGTTCTTCATGGTCATGATGATGTTCGTGCTCATGCTCCTCATGCTCATGCTCGTGCTCGTGTTCGTGTTCATGCTCATGATGGTGATGATGATGTTCCCTTTCATGCTCCTCATGCATGCGCATCGCCTCTTCCATCAGCTCTTTTTCAAGATCCGTCTGCCCCTCGATCACGGCAAGGATCTGATCGCCGGTAAGCAGGGGCCAGGGTGTTGTGATCACGGTGGCTTTATCATTGTGTTCCCGGATCATGGCGACCACTTCGGCAATCTTTTCATCACTTAACTGATCCGTGCGGCTCAGTATTACCGTGCCCGCACAGGCGATCTGGTTAATGAAGAATTCCCCGAAGTTCTTGATATACATTTTGGCCTTCTTGGCATCCACAACCGCAACCGCGCTGTTTAATTCTGCCTTGCCTTCCACTGCACTCTTAACGGCGGCCATTACATCCGACAATTTGCCAACGCCCGAAGGCTCGATGATGATCCTCTCCGGATCGTATTGCGACAATACTTCTTTAAGGCTTGCGCCAAAATCACCCACAAGGGAACAGCAGATACAGCCGCTGTTCATTTCCTTGATCTCGATCCCGGCGTCCTTCAGGAATCCACCATCGATTCCGATCTCTCCAAATTCGTTTTCGATCAGTACTACTTTTGTTCCGGATAAAGATTCCTGCAGCAGTTTTCTGATCAACGTTGTTTTACCGGCACCAAGAAAGCCCGATACGATATCTATTTTTGTCATAATATCCCTTCTTTCCGTTTCTTTCACACCGAGGTTTATTCTCCCACTTTTTCCCCCGGTTTGTCAAATCATGCGAGTGTATACCCGTTCCTTCCGTTTGCCTTGGTCTCCTCCATGGCAGCCGTTGCATTCTGATACAGTTTCTCGTAATTTCCGCCGTTATCACAGGCAAAGGCCACGCCGATCGATGCCGTGATCCGAAGCGGTTCGTCCTCGCCCCTTGGAATGGTCTGGGTCACAAGTTTATTCAGTGTGCGGCAGATCTGCAGCGCCGAACGTTTATCATTCAGATCGGATACATAGACGATGAATGAATCCCCGCCGGGTCTTGCGATGATATCTTTTCCTTTGAAGTTGTTCTTTAAGATCTCGGCGACCTTTTTAAGCATTTCGTCCCCGGCTTCATAGCCGAGCGTCTCGTTGACGCTGTCGAAATGATCCAGGTCCAGTAAAATCATCGCATCGATGCGGCCGCTGTCATAGCAGTCCATGATCGCTTTATCGATACGGTCCTTGGCGGAAACCGCATGAAAGAGCCCTGTCAGTGTATCTCTTTCCTCCTGTTCCGCAAGTGTCGGCGCGTTGGAGATGTCCGCCATGTACCCGATTGCCAGCGTTTCCTCTTCCGACCGGACGTCAGCGGTTAAGGAAAGACGGACAAAATTTCCGTTCTTCAGTTTCAGGTTGATTTCGATCAGACCGGAAGGATAAGGAAATTCCGACAGCTGTGAACGCAAAAGATCCACGAAGGATTCATCAATCCACTCTTTGGCAAAAGAGGCCAGCATGCCTTCATACTTTTCCTTTCCGCCGAAGAACTGCAGCATAGATGAATCGGCGATCACCAGATCATTTGTCATATCATAATAGAAGATTCCGACTTCTTTTCCCGCGATCCCTTTGACCAGCTTCTGTACAACCCCGGTATAGTCCTGCAGCATGAGCCCGACCACGCCTGGTTCGATCGGAAAAGCCGTGATCTCTGTCACGATCTTTAACGGTTCCAGATACCTCCTGCAATTGACAGTGGATTCTCCGCTTGCGGCAGGCGTAAGCAGATTGACCCATTCTTTCACAGCCTCTTCTTCCGCACCGGAAAAACGCTTTGCAGTAAGGTCGGACCGCTCCGTATGGGCAAGACTTGCCAGAGCCTGATTGGCATATACGATCTCAAGGTCCGTCGGCTTCCCGTCCGATTCCAGGAACCGTACGATCGTAAACGGTTCGGCACACCTGTCCATAAATCCTGCCTTGTTCCATTTATTAAAGATTCCCAAAGTCTTCCTCCCGTGTTTTTATGCGTTCAGACCTTCCGAGATCCCAAGGAGCACAATCCCGGCAATGACCGTAAATACACAGGCATACTGTGATTTTTTCAATTTTTCCTTCAAAAAGATCCTGGACAAAATGACGCTGACGATACAATATGACGCCACAAGGGGCGCCGCCAGCATCGGCCGGCTTGCCATCGCAAATACATAGAAGACCTGTCCGCCTTCCTCAAATAATGCCGCAAAGCATTTATC